>JAZQUF010000219.1:0-1987 GCA_045631165.1 Acutalibacteraceae bacterium | reverse complement strand
TTCCTTAAGTGCTTCTGGGGCTTCACCTCGTATAGGGTCTGTAAGGGTGAAAATGATATTTTCGGCTATAGGTGCTATGACGGATAAGGCAGAAGCATAGTCCTTGTCCTTCATAAAGGACATAAGCAAAGTGATTTTCTTATCCTTGAGATATTTCTCCGCCATAGAAGAAAGTGCCTTGATACAGCCCTCGTTGTGTCCTCCGTCAAGGATGACGAGAGGATTCTTTGAGATAATCTCCATTCTTCCTGGGATGGTAAAATTATATATGCCGTTTGTTATGTTTTCATCGCTTATGCAAAAACCGAAGTCACGAAGCTTTTTCATAGCTTCAATGGCAGTTATCATATTTGCTATCTGATGTGCCCCGCAGAGTCTTGTTGCAATATTAAGAGAGTTGTATGTAAATTCCGAGCCGAACATGTTGCTGCTGGTAACCTCAAGCTTATCAATATCCGGAAGAATAAACTGACAGCCTGTTTCCTTGCATTTGCTTTCAATTACACTTATTGCTTCTTCGCTTTGAGGTATGTATCCGAAGACTTCACCTTTATGGGGATAGGAGATAACAGCAGAGCCTTTTTTTATAATACCGCTTTTTTCTTTTGCTATCATTTCAACTGTATCGCCCAGCATCTCCGTATGGTCAAGGGATATGCTCATAAAGATACATTCAACAGGGGAGGGGATAACATTTGTGCTGTCGTGTTCTCCTCCTATGCCTGCTTCAAGGATAACAATATCACATTTCTCTTTGGCAAAGTACAAAAGAGCGAGAGCTGTAGTAACCTCAAAAACTGTGGGATAAAGCTCTTCGGCTTCCATAAGGTCGGTTTTCTCCTTGATGAGAGCTGTAAGTGAAGCAATGTCATTATGGCTGATGTAGGTGTTGTTTATCTGTATTCTTTCGCCGAATTCGACAATATAAGGTGAGGTGAAAAGTCCTGTCTTATAGCCTGCATCCTTCAGAATATATGACATGGCCGTTGATACGGAGCCCTTGCCGTTGGTACCCACAACGTGGATAAATTTTAAATTTTTGTGTGGGTCGCCAAGAAGGGAAAGAAGTCTTTCGATTCGCTCGTGGCCATTGCTTTTCTGAAATTTACGTCTTGACATAATGTAGTCAATTGCCTGATTATAAGTCATAGTTTCACCTCTTTTTCGATTATAAAGAGTATATAACTTAAGGCTTCATATGTCAACAGCCAAAGTCTTTATATTGCAGTTTGCCAAGGCTTATTTCCTTGCATTTTTCATATAGTGCCGAGGAGAAGAGTATTTTATCTGTATTCACAGGTCTGAGGCTTTCGTATGAATAGGGCAGGTCAATTTCAGAGCCCGAACAGACGGTACTGTTCATCAGATATTTTCTGTCATTGGTGAAAACTGTGCCTTCATAATAAATAGGCACCTGACACTTATGAGTGATTATAACATCATCGGTATAAACCTCTTCTCTTGAGACTATTAGTGAAAAGCCATAATTTTCAAGAAGACTGCATGACAGGTCTTCATAAGCTTCAGGATAACCTGTGATAATTTTAATATTTTTAAAGCAGGGCAGAAGTTTTTCGATATAGCTTTGGTATATAGTTTTTTCATCGAATACAGTAAGAGATTTGCTTTGGAAGTGAAGCTTGTGCTTTCTTATGTAGTCTGTAGCTGAATTCATAAGCAATAGCTGAGGCAGTACTTCAGGGGTGAAAGCGGTTATATTTATGCCGTCGGGTATAGTCATACCATAGGGGAGAATCATATTATTTTTCAGTATACCAAGGCATTTCTCCAACTTCTTCCAAGGGATTTTACCGAGATGCTTTTCTGCTGTAACGGTGAAGAATGCATCGCTTGAGGGCAGGTCTATTCTTTGACTTTGGATTTTCGGTTTTCTGAATATTGTGTTGCTGTCTGAAATCTGCAGTATAGCGAACATAGCATCACCCCTTACCATAATTATGAATTATGAATGAGAAATTATGAATTT
>JAZQUF010000218.1:0-4618 GCA_045631165.1 Acutalibacteraceae bacterium | reverse complement strand
AACTTCGAGTGAAGCGAATGATGTATGTCTGCGTCCTGATGAGTCGAAAGGTGAAACACGTACAAGACGGTGAACACCCATTTCGCTCTTGAGGTAACCGTAAGCATTTTCACCCTCGATAACTACAACAGCACTCTTAAGACCTGCTTCGTCACCATCAAGGAAGTCAACAGTTGTGAACTTGAATCCGTGCTTTGTTGCCCACTGACCATACATTCTGAAGAGCATCTGACACCAGTCCTGTGCCTCGGTACCGCCTGCACCTGCGTGGAAAGTAAGAATTGCATTGTTGTTATCGTATTCGCCTGAGAGAAGAGTAGCAAGAATCTGCTTGTCGAGTTCTTTCTCTACAGCTTCAACACTGCTCTGGCATTCTTCGAGAAGATCAAGATCGCCTTCTTCGTCTGAAAGCTCAATCATAACAAGAGCATCCTCATAAGCACCCTTAAGGTCTTCGTAAGCCTTGATTTTATTTTTAAGTGAAGCAATTCTCTGAGTAACCTTCTGAGCATTCTGAATATTATCCCAGAAGCCTTCAGCGGCAGTCTGCTCTTCAAGTGTATCTATTTCCTTAGCCATTTCATCAAGACCGAGAGCAGCGGCAAGCTCTGTAAGAGGCTTTTCGCTTTCGAGTAATTTTAATCTTAATTCTTCAAACTGAATCATAAATAACTATCCTTTCCAAAACTTCATTTATCGATTAAATATAACATTACAAAATTATCCTTATACATTATACACATTTTTGAGTAAAGGACAATATGTTTAGGAAAATATTTTTTGTTTAAAATTTCCTTTTTCCACTGTTTAATATAAAATCCCCTTTTTTGGACTTAACTTATGGTATAATAGAACCATAAAATAAAAAGAGGTTGAATTTATGATATATCTTAGCACAAACCGCAAAACTTATGAACGATTAGTGGATTGTCTTCCCGACTTAATGCCGAACATTATAATAGATGTTCTCGTTATGGATAATAATCTTGAAAAACTCGGTTTTTGTGAATCAGCACTATGTAAAATTGCCATAAATATGAATAGTGATGAACTTGAGAATTTATTGGATGAATTGATGGATATAGAAACAGATATGGCCATAGCTTGTGACGGTTATTATTATGGTTATGAAAATAATTACTATTATAAACAATATGAGAAATATTGTTGGATGTATGATATTTTTTATTACGTTAAGGCAGTTGATTAGTGCGATAGCTGAGTCGATATGCCGTCTACGACAGCTAGATATATTGCCTGACGGTCATGAATTGCACCTATGGGGCATTGAAGAAAAAATTCTTGACAAATTTTTTCTTCGGTGCTACAATAACCTCGACATATGAATATTACTGGGGGTGCTGATTTTATATCGGCTGAGATTATACCCATAACCTGATTCGGATAATACCGACGTAGGCTAAGTAACTTGCTCTTTAAATTTGTACCACCCTTATTTTCGGGGTGGTATTTTATTTTTTCCTCTGCCGGCGAGGTAGAGCAGAATCACCACAGCAATTTCCTATGTTAATATAAACTTAAGGAGATGTTTTATTATGACATCAAGTATTGCAATCCAGGTTTTACCTAAGGTGGACTCAGAAGAAGAGCTCATCCGTATTGTTGACGAGGTTATCGCTTATATAGCCTCAACAGGTCTCAATTATTACGTAGGTCCCTTTGAAACAACTATTGAGGGCGAAAGCTATGACCAGCTTATGGAAATCGCTGCCAACTGTCAGAAGGTAGCTATCAATGCAGGTTGCAGCAGCGTATCGGCCTATATCAAAGTTGTCTATACTCCCGAAGGCGAGGTTTTAACCATTGACAAAAAAGTATCAAAACATCATCAGTAAAGGGGCCCCTTTTATATCGTTGCTGGTACTGGGCTGTTTATGGCTCTTTGTCAGCGAGGGGGGTATTGTGCCCTCATATATGCTGCCGTCACCTGTTGATGTAGTTCGTGCTTTTGTCGGTGATTTTTCAGTGCTGATGAGCCATATGGCTGTTACCTTACTTGAGGCTATCACTGGACTTTTAATAGGTACAGCCCTCGGCTTTGTTATCGCCGTACTTATGGACAGATTCGACTTTCTTTATAAGGCACTGTACCCAATACTCGTTATCACTCAGACTATTCCCACTATTGCCATTGCACCCTTGCTTGTGTTGTGGATGGGATTTTCTATGGCACCAAAAATCACACTTGTGGTACTTACTACATTTTTCCCTATAACCATATCTCTTCTTGACGGCTTCAAAAGTGCCGACCCTGACAGCATCAATCTTATCAGAAGCATGGGCGGAGGTAACTTTAAAATATTCCGTCACATCAAGCTTCCCGGAGCAATGGAGCAGTTTTTCTCAGGACTCAAGGTTTCTGCTTCATACAGCGTAGTAGGTGCGGTAATCTCTGAGTGGCTTGGCGGTTTTGAAGGTCTCGGTGTATATATGACCCGCGTAAAAAAGGCTTATGCCTTTGACAAAATGTTTGCAGTAATTATTCTTGTTTCACTCGTAAGTCTCGGACTTATGGGTGTGGTTGCTATACTCAAAAATATTACTATGCCGTATAAAAGAAAAAATAACGGAAGGATTTTTAATATGAAAAAACTCACGGCGATTATAATATCAATAATACTTGTTTTTTCCCTTGTTGCCTGCATGGACTTTGCTGACGAGGGTAGCAGTATCAAAGAAATAACGCTCTGCCTTGACTGGACTCCTAACACTAATCATACAGGCTTCTATGTTGCTGATAAGCTCGGTTATTATGAAGAAGCAGGTCTCAAAGTTACTATTGTACAGCCTCCCGAGGGCGGTGCAGAAATGATGACAGCTTCAGGTCAGGCTCAGTTTGGCATTTCCGCCCAGGACAGTCTTGCTGCTAACTTTGCAAGTGACGAGCCTCTTGAAGTCACAGCAGTCGCTGCTATCTTACAGCATAACACCTCGGGTATTATCTCTCTCGGCTGCGCTTCTCCCAAAGATCTGGAGGGTAAACGTTACAGCACATGGGACAGTCCCACTGAAAAAGCTATGATTAAATATGTAATGGAAAAAGACGGTGGGGATTTCAGCAAGGTTGAGCTTATACCAAATGTTATTACAAACGAGGCTGAAGCGCTCAGAAACAGTGATACTGATGCCGTATGGATTTACTATGCCTGGTCAGGTATTAATGCAGAGCTCAGCGAATTAGACTTTGAGTATTTTGCTTTCAGTGATATGGAAAGTACATTTGACTACTATACTCCCGTTATCATTGCTGATAACGATTTCCTTGAAACTGATCCTGAATCTGCAGAGGCCTTCCTTTCTGCTACAGCTAAAGGCTATCAATATGCAATAGATGACCCTGAAACTGCAGCTCATATACTCATCGAAGGAGATACAACGGGCTCTCTTGTGGGTTCAGAAGAGCTTGTAATCAAGAGTCAGGAGTGGATTGCTCAGCAATATATAGCTGATACCGAAGGCTGGGGCATCATCGATGCAAAGCGTTGGGATAATTTTTATAAATGGCTCAGCGATGAAAGGCTTATAGCAAAATCACTTCCCGCAGGCACAGGTTTTACAAATGATTATCTTTCCTAAGGCAGGCGTAATATGGAAAAATTAACAGCTAAAAATATAACCGTTTCTTATGAAGGCGAAAATGTTATTGAAGATATCAACATCTATCTTAAAGACGGCGAGATTGTTTCTTTACTGGGTGTCAGCGGCAGTGGTAAAACTACGCTGTTCAATGCTCTTTCAGGCATCGCTCCTCCCGATAGCGGCAGTGTTCTTTTAGACGGTGAGGAAATAACAGGCAAAACAGGAAAGCTCAGCTATATGCTTCAGAAGGATTTGCTTCTGCCTTATTATACTGTTCTCGACAATGTTGCTCTGCCTCTTATTATGAGAGGCGAAAAGAAAAAAAGCGCCCGTAAAAAAGCTCTCGAGTATTTTGCTTTTTTCGGTCTTGACGGCACTGAAAAAAAATATCCCCATCAGCTTTCAGGCGGTATGAGACAAAGAGCTGCATTTCTTCGCACCTATCTTTCCTGCCAAGGTGTCGCGCTTTTAGATGAACCCTTCAGCGCTCTTGATGCTATCACAAAATCTGCTGTGCACCAGTGGTATCTTGATATTATGAAAGAGATAAAGCTTTCGTCTCTGATTGTTACTCACGATATTGACGAAGCTATTCTCCTTTCTGACAGAATTTATATTCTCTCCGGCAAGCCCGGTAAAATTTCTGATGAAATTATTATTGATCTGCCTAAGCCACGAAACAGCGCGATTGTTACAAGCAGTGAGTTTTTAACCTTTAAGCGAAAAATTGTGGAAAAGATAGCTATCACATCATAATATTACAAATTTAATCACCCTTATATTTCTGCTGTTTCAAGGCAAGATATTAAGGGTGATATTTTATGAAAGACAAAAATAAAAACAGCCTGACTGCTAAGAATCCATATCGCTTTGATATTACAGGCGACTTTATCGCTGATGGCCACAATAAAATTTCTGCTGAAAAAAACAGAATTAAAACTGAACAGAGAATGAAAAAAGAAAAGAGCAGATAGCATTCAGTCTGCGATGAGGCCGGAGCGATGCCGCACACAGGGCG
>JAZQUF010000217.1:0-28030 GCA_045631165.1 Acutalibacteraceae bacterium | reverse complement strand
GCAGCCTGGAATGCCTCAAGTGCTTTGATTCTGATAACCTGATCTGATGCACCTGCTTCATTGATAAGCTTGATACCCTCTGCAGTAGCCTGCTGTACCTTGAGAATTGCTTCAGCCTGACCTTCAGCTTCAAGAATACGTACCTGCTTTTCAGCATCCGCACGAAGAATAGCAGACTCTTTTTCACCTTCTGCAAGAAGGATAGCACTCTTCTTTTCACCCTCGGCCTTGAGGATTGACTCACGGCGTTCACGCTCAGCCTTCATCTGCTTTTCCATGGCATCCTGAATCTCTCTGGGAGGCATAATGTTCTTAAGCTCTACACGGTTGATCTTGATACCCCAGGGATCTGTTGCTTCGTCAAGAATTGAACGCATCTTGCTGTTGATGATGTCTCTTGATGTAAGTGTCTGGTCAAGCTCAAGTTCACCGATGATGTTACGAAGTGTAGTAGCTGTGAGGTTTTCAATAGCTGTGAGAGGATGCTCCACGCCGTAGGTGTACATCTTGGGGTCTGTAATCTGGAAATAGATAACAGTGTCAATCTGCATTGTTACATTATCCTTTGTGATAACGGGCTGAGGCGGGAAATCCACAACCTGCTCTTTAAGTGAAACAACCTTTGCAACTCTCTCAATGAAAGGTATTTTGAAGTGAAGACCAACATTCCATGTGGTCTGATAAGCACCAAGACGCTCAACAACAAAAGCCTTAGCCTGCTGAACAATTCTGATGTTTTTGATAAGAATAACAATTGCCAATATGAAAAGAATAGCGATAATTGAAAATCCGAAAGGTCCCATAATTTTTTCTCCTTTTACATCATAAATATATTTTTATTGTTTTTCAGTGACTGATACCTTTGGGCTTACAATTAATTTTACGCCCTCAATAGCTACGGCGGTCACTGTTTCACCTGCAGCTATTTTTTCTCCCTTTTCGCTTCGTGCGGTCCATTCCTTACCCATACACTTGACTGCACCTGTAGAAATAAGATTGTCAACATCTTCCACTACGATACAATCCTTGCCAATAACAACATCAGCGTTGGTGGCCTGAAGTCTGCTTTTGCCGAAATACTTCTTTGCAAGCTTTCTTGTTGGTATAAGCGTAAGAATTGTCACTGTAATAAATATAACAATCTGTAGCCACATCCCGCCGCCTAAAAGGGAAGTAACAAGAGCACCCAGGGCTCCGAAAGCAAACCAGATAGTCATAAGATTTACAGTAGCTGCTTCAACGACAAAAAGTGTAATCATTGAAACCAGCCAGAACACGGTCATTTCCTTCACAATTCGACCTCCTTTACTTTCAGGTTTAACATTTGCCTGAACAGACATTACTGTCTGATTTAATAATAAAATATGCACAGTATTTTGTCAATATGTTCAGGTGATTTTCTCATATGGCATTATGCCAATTTGTGCCGATTTTGACGTTTCCTCCTTTTGTTTATCACATTGACTTTATTATACGGGAGCTGTATATAAAAATAAATGACAATTTCAGCAAAATAGATATGCTTATTTTCACCCAAACAGCAAAAAAAGACAGCCTATTAGTGAGCTGTCCTTTATTCAAACCTGATTTTTACGTTTTTCATATTCCTCTTTATCAATAGCTCCGATGGCAAGCATTCTTTCTGACCAGAGCTGAAGAGACTCAACGGCAACAGATATTTTTTCAAGTTCGCGCTGAATATAGATAAAATCATCTATTTCATCATTATCTATCTTACCATCATAGGTGATCTCCACAAGCCGATCTTTTTTATCCTGCATAGAGTTAAGATATGCCAGCATCTCGAGGACTATCTGAGACAAATCCTTCGTCTTAATCTCAGGCACATATTCCTGACCTATAGGGCACTGGTTTGCACAATAGTGATTGCAGAGATGAGGCGCCTTATATCCTCTCGCCATAGAAAGTATATCCTCCGGATGCGGAATAATTCTTTCATTTTCGATTTTTTCAATTCTTTCAGGAGGAAGACCTTCAAGGATTTCACTTGCCTTTTCTCGCGTAAGCTCAAGATTTTCTCTGGTTATATGATAAATATTTTTATTAGCCTTGACAGACGCTCTTGCCATAATCATTATCTCCTTCATAATATCTCTTTTGTAATTATATCATTAACCATAAACTACGTCAAGCCGCTGTACCATCTGCAAAAGGTACTGTATCCTCCTGAACTCAAAATTAATTTTCAGAAAACTATTGATTATAAATAAATATTTTAGTATAATAATATCCAATCTGCTGGAATAGCTCAGTTGGTAGAGCAGCGCATTCGTAATGCGCAGGTCGCGTGTTCGAGTCACGTTTCCAGCTCCAGATGAGATCGCTTAATGCGGTCTCTTTTCATTTTTTCTGTGCAGAATATTTGACACGGAGTAAAAAATGTGATATATTGTCATTAATTGGTATATGTGTTTTAACTTGATACAATACCGCTTCCAAAAAGTCTGACAAAAAGGAGGATACCTATGGCAAGCAAAGAATACAGTTGTGTGAAGAAAACCAAAAAAGCTTTTGAGGAAAGTCTTTCTTATCTTGCAAAGGACCGTCAGCTCAACAAGATTTCAGTCAAGGAAATCTGCGAAAAAGCACAGCTCAGCAGAAACGCTTTTTACTTTCACTACAAGGATATCAACGACCTTATCAGTGATATCGAAGACAATCTCATAAACGAGGTTGCCGCTATTCTGCACGACATAGAAAAATTAGGCTTTCCTCGTTGCGTATATGCAACCATTGACGGCTTTATCGATCTTTTTGAAGCAAGACAGGATACTGTTATAATGCTTATGGATAAATCCTTTTCTACCTCTTTCACTGAAAGAGTCAGCAAAATGTTCAGCGATTTCAACTACAGATATTTTAAGGCATTCCACGGAGACCGATCAAAAGTAAGCTACGAATTTTTCTATATATATCTTTCAGGCGGATTTTATGACGTTATCAGATACTGGCTTGACCATCAGGATAAAATGAGTAAGGACTCTTTAAAAGCTCTTTGCTATGTATTGATAAAGAGACTCCTTATACCCGTTGATCCGGATATTGACAATCTTAAACCGGATATCAAGAAATAAATATTAACGGCACCTACGAGGTGCCGTTTTTTATAAATAAGCTTTCAAATCTGTTTCAAGGCTTTCCTCGAGCCTTATAAGTCTTTCAGCCAGAGCCTTACTTTCTTCATCTGCATCCGAATATTTGTTAAGATACTCGCTGAGCTGTTTTACACCCATACTGCAACCGTCAAACATAAGGTGCGCTATATTTTTATCCTCAGGCTTTTCCAGCATCTTTATATTTATCTTTATCCATGACATCGCTCTAGCCATCGGATTCGGATCTTTGCCTTTTTCTCCACATTTATTCAGCATATTGTGGATTTCATCGCCGATGCTCTCATGTTCTCTGAGATTATCTGTCAACAGCCCCAGAAGCTTCTGACTGTTTGTATTATCAAGAACCTCCCTGATTGAATTGACGGCTGTTTTTGTTCCCGAATCACATTCTTTAAGAAGCGAAATTGTATCATTGTTCATAGCATTATCCCCTTTTCTTTTAGAAAAAGTATTGCCGGATGTAAATCTGGATATACAAAAAGACGGTAAGAAACTTACCGTCTTAATTTTCAAGCTTAAATCAATATGTGAATGTCCACTTTTCATCAAGTGCACCGGCAAATGAAGCGAATACCTCTTTACCAAGGAACTTAGTAGCACCGGTACCTTCCATAGGAAGCTTATTGATGATTTCAACAACCTTACCGTCGGGATTTACAACAACTGAAACTGTTGAACCGGGATAATGCATATCAGCCTTAGTAAGAGTTATCGGCAGATCGAGACCTGCAAGATCAAGGTATCCTATAACAGTTGAGTTATAGGTAGGAACAGGAGACTGCATTGATGTATCTTCGGTCACGATCACAATTGTGTACATTGTGTTTGCGCCGACCTTTTCAACCTTAGCTGAAGCCACACCTGCATCAACGGCTGAGAAATCTTTGTGTGTGGGAGAAACAACATCCCAGGGAGTAACTGTATTTCCGTCTGCATCAGTTGCCTGACCGTTTACAAATGTGTAGTTTTCTTCTCCGGCGAATTTATCTGTAAGGCTGCTTATAATATTGTTAAGTGTGCTTACGAAGCCTTGTGCAGAGCATTCAGTTACATTTACATTTACCTGGCTGCTGCCGCTTGCTGTCATATTCTGCTCTTTTTTCACCTGATTTACATATTTGTTAACCTCAGCGATGATTTCTTCCTTTGAAAGACTGAGAGGATCTTTTACTGCAGGCAAAGTTGTATCGTCAGGTTTTGTTGTTACAGGATCTTCACCGGGGAGAGTCGGCTGAGTCTCTGAGGGTTCAGGCACTGTTATAGGCTCTGTTGTTGAAGGCACTGTAGGAAGCGTAGGATCCTGAGTAGTTGTAGTAATGGGGTTTACTGTGTTAATTTCACTGTGAGCCTTTTTCTCTTTGTATGCGCCAAGCTCAAATCCCATTACAAAAAACCAGACTGCAAGAACAACTGCAATAATTACCTTTATTTCCTTTTTCATAGTATGTACTCCTTTAAAATCATATGAAAATATAAAAATATTTAATAAACCAATTCCAATGCGATCAGGTTGCTACTAATAAAATACTACATTTCAAAGGTCATTGTCAAGAGAAAGAAGAAAAATATAGAATGAATAATCCGTTAATTTACCATAATATAATACTGCCCTTTAAATCCCGTAAGCAATATTAATAGCAAGTTGAATTTTTGCAAAAACAGCTCAATAAACCATAATCGGCATTCAGTGTCTTGTATATAAAAAAGAAAAAAGCCGCCAACGCGACTTACCGTTTCACTATATACTCAATGACTAAATCCTCCTATAAATAGAAATAACCCCCGGACCGATGTTTCTTTACACATCTTTTATGGTCGGGGGGTTATTTCTGACTATTCTTGATATCTAACATCTTTTGTAATCCTCTCTTTCTACAGAATTGCCTTCTTTCGGAAATTGTCTGATATCTTCCTGTTAATATTTTTTATCTATTGCTTCAATATCAGATTTTTCTTTTTGAAGGTCTTGGTGAGTTGCTCTTTCATAACTTAAAGGTTGCCTTTCGTTTTATTTTTTATTTTGCCTTTTTGTTATGTTTTAAAGAGCTTTTGGTTTTTACCTGTACATCGGTATCACCTTTCCCTTTCTGTGTCTATAATATAACATAATTTTCTGCTTATTTCAATATTCTTTTTGTACAAAGTTAACTTAATTTATTTATATAAAACGCAGAAACTATTTAAATTGACGAAAAGCTATTGACTTTGCCTTACAGATTTGCTATTATTGATATGTTGGGGTTAGTGTGCCCCGATTTTTTATGTGCAAAGTACCGCTAACTTGACAAAAAGTCTTATTTTGCATATAATATCAGCTATAATATTCAGGTGTTATACACCATAAAGGATGATATATATAATGGAAGAAAAAATCATTGTACCCGAAAATGCACAGCCTGAAAAGAGAAAGAAGATTCTTTCCTGCATACAGCCCTCAGGCATTCCTACACTCGGCAACTACTTAGGCGCACTCAAAAACTGGAAGCTCCTCAGCGATGAGTTTGACAGTGCTTTTGCCGTAGCAGACTTACACGCTATCACTGTACGCCAGGATCCCCAGAAACTCAGAAAACAGATTATGGAGGTTTTTGCTCTCCTTCTTGCTATCGGCCTTGATCCTGAGAAGAACATTGTTTTCATTCAGAGCCAGGTACCTGCACACGCACAACTTGCATGGATTCTCAACTGCTACACACAGTTCGGCGAAATGGCAAGAATGACTCAGTTCAAGGACAAGTCACAGTCACACGCTGACAATATAAATGTAGGCCTTTTCTCTTACCCCGTGCTTATGGCAGCGGATATTCTTCTTTATCAAGCTGACCTTGTGCCCGTTGGCGCTGACCAGAAGCAGCATCTTGAAATTGCAAGAGATATTGCGGCTCGCTTCAACGGCATCTATGGCAAGACCTTCACCATCCCCGATCCCTACATCGGCAAGCAGGGTGCAAGAGTTATGTCACTTCAGGATCCCACAAAGAAGATGAGCAAGTCAGACCCTAATCCCAAAAGCTATGTAAGTGTATTTGATACACCCGAAACCATTATGAAGAAAATCAGAAGCGCTGTTACAGATTCAGAGGGTGGCGTATACTACGGTGATGGTAAAGATGGCGTAAACAATTTTATGGGCATCTATTCCTGCTGCACAAATCTTTCTTATGAACAGATTGAAAGAGAGTTCGCAGGCAAGGGTTACGGCGACTTCAAGAATGCTGTTGGTGAGGCTGTTGTTGAAGAGCTTCGCCCTGTTCGTGAAAGATATGAGATGTATATGAAAGATCAGGCATATCTTAAGGAGGTTGCTGCAAAGGGTGCAGCTACTGCATCAAGAGTTGCAGACAGAACTCTCAGCAAGGTTATGAAGAAGTGCGGCTTCGTATTACCGTAAATTTCGTCAGAATAAGAAAAGTTTTGGTCAAGCTCTCGGCGCCCATGAAAGGGGAGCTGGCAAAACCGCAGGTTTTGTCTGAGGGGTCCCAAAAGCTTGCAGGGAGTGGGACAGAGTCCCACAAAGGAAAAGAAAGCGATTAATGCAGTTTTTCATACTAATGTAACGCATCAAAGCAAGACTGACCCCGAAGCTGCTGCAGAACTTATGAGTCAGTTCTGATAAACTAAAAAACTATTGTCACTACAAAAGGAGCGGTGTGGATAGCCGCTTCTTTTTTTATTTGTTGTATATTTTTCTGTATTCTAAACATCATTTAAACTAACGATGTTAAATTTTAATTATAAAAGATTGATTTTTACCTAAAAAGGTTATACAATAACATAGCATCATTTTTTTAAGGAGTTACTATGAGATATACAGGAAATCTTTGTGACGGGTGTAATGAACCCATACTTGAAAACGAGGATATTGTAGTTTGTCCCGAGTGCGCTACACCTCAGCACCGTCATTGTTACGATAAAGAAGGAAAGTGTGTAAATGCACATCTCCACGGCACTGACTTTTTATGGCAGGGCACAGTAAGTCAGAACACCTCTGCCGAAAGCTCAACCTTAGTCAATCAGCAAGAAAAGGGCGATGAAATAACATGCCCTAACTGTCACCACAGCAACCCTGCAGGCTCTGAAGTGTGCCGTAACTGCGGAATGAAATTCACAATGTTCGGTATAAATGTTGTAGAATCCCTTAAACAACAGGAAGAAGCCGAATACCGCGACACTGCAAAGCAGGATGTTCCCGAATACAAACCACCCTTTACTATCGGTATCGGTGAGGGCTTTGATAATGCACCTGTGACCCAACAGTTTACAGAAGAAAAAACCGAAGCGCAGACACCTGAAGATCCTGATTTTTTCGGCAATGACAGCAACATCTTCAAAGGCCCCTACCCCAACGATGATTATACCTGCGGAGTAAAAACAAATACTATCGGTGCTTTTGTCAGAAACAATGCCCAGGCATACATTTCCAAGTTTAAGGCAAGCGAAATAAAGGGTAGAGACAGCTTCAACTGGGCTGCGTTCTTTTTCTCACCCTACTGGTTCTTCTATCGCAGACTTTATAAGCCCGGAATAATAATGCTTACCATTCAGCTTTGCATCAGCATTATTGCAGCTCCGTCACTTAACAAATTTCTGACAGTTTATGATTCTTTCCTTGCTGATTTAGAAACTATGACAGATGCCGTTTTACTGGAAAGCATTGAACAGCTGAAATCTCTTATGATTCCTGCGCTTATTGTCAGCAGTATTACTTTCCTGATGCATTTAATCAGCGGATTAATCGC
This sequence comes from Acutalibacteraceae bacterium, assembly GCA_045631165.1. Classification (GTDB taxonomy): domain Bacteria; phylum Bacillota; class Clostridia; order Oscillospirales; family Acutalibacteraceae; genus UBA6857. The sequence continues at coordinate 20,154 of JAZQUF010000217.1, read as the reverse complement.
CAACAAGCTTTATAAAAAGCATATTATAAAAAATATAAACTTTGCAATGAATCTCAATACTGTGAGAGAAAAAATCACTCACTTTGCTAAAAACGGTGGAGCATCAATGATTACTGTTCTTGTGGCGTATCTCGCCGAGACCGGTCTCTCATATCTTGCAGGTTATCTTATGTATTAATAAAAATTTCTCCGCCTTTCTTTATGAGAGGCGGTTTTTATATGCAAAAAACCGAGCTGATGAAAAAATCAACTCGGTTTGTGTTTTTTATCAGCCCTCGCCGGGCAGTCGTTACTTTTCTTGAAAGAAAAGCTAACCAAAAAACTTTTATTATCCTGTTATAAGATTATACACCTCATCAGCTGTGTCTGCGATGAAGTCACAACTGTTTTCCATAAGACAATCTCTGTCTCTGAAGCCCCAGGTTACACCAATGCATAACACATTAGCATTGTGTGCTGTCTGCACATCAACCTCACTGTCACCGATATAAATGCAATCTTTAAGCTCCGCATCAAAGTGCTCTGCCGTTTTTATCACATTAACAGGTGACGGCTTGCGCTCTGCCTCAACTGAAACTCCCACTGCCTTATCAATAAGACCTGTGAAATAACTGTCACAGAGTTCTTCGACTGCTGTGTGAAGCTTGTTAGAAACTACAGCGATTTTTATATTCTTTTCTCTGAGGTTTTTGAGCAAGTCAACAACATTTTCATAAGGTGCCGTTGTATCTGACATATGCTCTATATAGTGAGCTCTGAAAACATCAAGACACGCTTTCTGTGTTGCATCGTCAGTGCCGTCGGGAGTTGAACGTTCCATAAGCTTTACAACGCCGTTGCCGATAAATCTGCGTACTTCGTCAATTGTTCTCTCGGGAAAGCTGAATTCCCTCAGAGCAAAATTCACCGAAGCGTGAAGATCACCAAGGGTATCAAGCAATGTGCCGTCAAGGTCAAATATTGCTAATTTATACATCTTATCTTACAGGCTTTGTGTTCCAGATGTCTCTTGCATAATCGTTGATAGCACGGTCAGTAGCAAAACGACCTGCACCTGCTGTATTGAGAAGTGACATTCTGTTCCACTTTTCTCTGTCTTTCCATACTTCGTCAATCTTTTTCTGAGCTGCTCTGTAATCAGCAAAGTCAGCGAGAACCATATAAGGATCGTGGTTGACAATGTTTGCAATTTCAGGGAACTGCTTGCCGTTGATGCCACCCTGGATGAAAGCGATAACCTTTCTGAGTTCAGCATTGTTTATAAGGTAGCTTGAAGGCTGATAGCCTCTTCTCTTAAGATCGTTAACTTCAGGTGTTGTCATACCAAACAGGAACATATTTTCTTCTGTTACTGCTTCGTGGATTTCAACGTTAGCACCGTCAAGAGTACCGAGAGTGAGGGCACCGTTAATCATAAGCTTCATATTACCGGTACCTGAAGCCTCTGTACCTGCAAGTGAAATCTGTTCTGAAATATCAGCTGCAGGCATAAGCTTTTCAGCCATTGTTACATTATAGTCTTCAAGATAAACAACCTTGAGTCTGCCTCTCATATCAGGATCATTATTGATAAGATCAGCAAGAGCACAGATAAAGGAGATAATCTTCTTGGCCATAAAGTATCCTGATGCAGCCTTGGCACCGAAAATATATGTGTGAGGTACATAATCACCGTCGGGGTTTTCCTTGATTTCAAGATATCTTGCAACAATCTGAAGAGCGTTGAGGTTCTGACGCTTATATTCGTGAAGTCTCTTAACCTGTACGTCGAAGATTGAAGTAGGATCAAGCTCGATACCTGTCTTTTCTTTCACGTATGAGGCAAATGCCTTTTTGTTGTTAGTCTTAATCTTTTCAATGTTAGCAAGAACCTTCTTATCCTTTGCAAACTTCTTGAGTTTTTCAAGCTCATCAGCATCATAAATGAAGCCGTCACCGATAAGGCTTGTAACATATTCTGTAAGCTCAGGGTTAGCCTGACAGAGCCAACGTCTGTGAGCAATACCGTTTGTTACATTTTTGAACTTGTCAGGAGTAAGATTATAGTAAGAATTAAAGATTGTATCCTTGAGAATCTGTGAGTGAAGGGCAGATACACCGTTAACGCTGTGGCAGGTAGCAACACAAAGGTTTGCCATCTTGACAACGCCACCTGAAATAATCGCCATTTCCTCAACCTTACCTGCATCGAAGGTTGTGTTCCAGATGTATGAACGGTATCTGTTATCGATTTCCTTGATAATCTGATAAATTCTGGGAAGAAGTGATCTTACGAGGTCTTCGCTCCAGCATTCAAGAGCTTCCTTCATAACAGTGTGGTTAGTATAAGCTGTAGCCTTTGTAACAATGCTCCAAGCGTCATCCCAACCGTAACCGCACTCGTCAAGAAGAATTCTCATAAGCTCGGGGATTGAAAGTGTGGGATGTGTATCGTTGATGTGGATAGCGTTCTTTTCAGCAAGATTGTCGACACTGCCGAAGTGGCGGAGGTGTCTGCTTACGATATCCTGAATTGAAGCAGACACAAGGAAGTACTGCTGCTTGAGTCTGAGGCTCTTACCTTCGTAGTGATTATCGGCAGGATAGAGAACCTTGCTGATAACTTCTGCCATTGCCTGCTGCTCAACAGCCTTCATATACTGACCCTGATCAAAAAGTCTCATATCAAGTGAGGGAGCCTTACTCTTCCAGAGACGAAGAATTGAGATACCTCTGCCATCTTTACCGCTTACGAACATATCGTAAGGCACTGCAATAATATCGTTCGTGTTTCTGTATTCTACGCTGTGATACTGATTGTCCCAGTTGTCAACAACTTCGCCACCGAAACGAACGGTAACTGTATCCTTTTCTCTGGGTGCAAGCCATACTTCACCGCCGGGAAGCCAGAAGTCAGGAAGCTCAGTCTGCCAACCGTCAATAAGCTTCTGCTTGAAGATACCGCACTCATAAAGAATGCTGTAGCCCATGCCATAATAGCCCTGAGTTGCAAGACCGTCAAGATAGCAGGCAGCAAGTCTGCCGAGACCACCGTTACCAAGACCTGCATCGGGTTCACAGTCATAGAGCTTGTCGATTTTGATACCGAAATCCTTGAGAGCATCGGTAAATACCTTAGTAAGATTAAGGTTAAAAAGGTTGTTCTTGAGAGAACGGCCCATAAGGAATTCCATGCTGAGGTAGTAAATCTTTTTTGAATTTACATTATTTGCTTCAGCTCTGAATTCACGAACACCTTCGTGCATAAGCTCTCTGACAACAAGAGCCACTGCTTTGTAGTATTGCTCATCAGTTGCTTCCTGAGTGGAAACACCGAAATAGTGTGAGAGCTTACCTGAAATAAGCTCCTTTACTTGTTTCTTTGTAAGGGTATAATTCATACAAAACCTCCAAAATTATCTATATAAAAGATATAATTATCTTGATTATATGGTTATTTTATACTAAAATTGCGAGAATTTCAATAGTAATAGATAAAAATAGTTAACTCTGTTATTTATAACTGAAAAAAGCCTGTTTTTTAGTGCACTTTAACGGATAAAAGCAGTAAAATCGGTACCATTGGTACCGATTTCCTTTACATTTCATTGGTTTAATACTATTTAAGTGCACTTATATTTTCTTCTATAACAATATTGTCAAGGACCTGAGGGTCTGCAAGAGTAAGAATAGGCGCCTTATGATTATTGAAATCAAGTGCAGAAATGTTTGTTTCAATGCAGCTTATCATATAATCAAAATTTCTTTTGGTTTTTTCTTCATCGCCACTGCAAAACATATTCTTACTGAAAAGAGCTATAGTATCTGTTATTTCATCATCATATTCAGGCTGGTTTTCACAAAGATAATAGAAATACTTTGCCATCATCGAAGGTATCAGCGTTTGTTGACCTTCTTCGATTATAAAACTGGCAGCATCCTGACCGCAAACAACATCGTGTTCAAGAGTAACTGTCATTTCACCTATATGATCCATAAGCGCTGCAAAATTACCCTCATCAGCAATCAGATATCTTTCTATACTGATGCCAGCATATTCACCCACAGCCCAAAGAAGCTCTGTTGTTCCTCCGTTTTTATAATGCTCATTCATCGTTCCGCTGAGATTATTGAAAGAGCAATATGTATCTCCGGGAAGAAAAGCGATACGCATAGATTTTTCGCGTGAGTCTACACGGATAACACCCAGAAGATTGATCTTTTCATCATAGGTAAGTGCAAAAAGAAGGTTTCCGCAAAGCTCCTCTTCATCTGATATAAAAGAAGCAATTGCCTGCGTAGTTTCAACCCCGTCCGAGGGAAGAGTCTGATCTTCCGATGTGATTTCACCTATAACAAAAACTCCTGAAACTGCGGCAATCAACACAATCACAGCTGTAAAAACAATAGCAAGAGTCTTTTTTTCGGGATTTATATTCAGAAAGCTTATATTGCTTATTTTTTCACCTGTTTTATCTAAAAACGCCATAACAGCATTTATATATCTGTTAAAATCTTTCACTTTGTCCTCCTGATTACAGTATATCTGAGTAGGGCATATCATAATAAAAGAAAAGAATTAATAATCTATGTAGAAAGTTTAAATATAATATCAACTATTAATAATACAAAGTATATCATATTTTTATATGACAAGTCAAACAAAAACTCCTTGTCCGAAAAATTAAGGTCACGGAAAATCCGTGACCTTAACAAGAGAGAACTTATTTCATATTGTTGTTTTTATTCTTACCGGTCTCGCGACTGTAGGTTTTACCCTGAGGCTGAGGAGGATCGGCAGACTTTTCAGGGTTAACCACATAAGTGTTTTTGTTCTCTCTTCTTGATTGCTTCTTATTGTTTTCCTGTGACATATTCATTCTCCTTCAGGACACGTCTATAGTGTCCTCATATAGTTTTCACTTCAAGAGTCTTAAATATACAAATAAAAATTACCTGATTTTACAAAAAAACTGATTAATAATATAAAACTTTACTTTTAATACTTGAAATAAAAGGCAAATAATAGTAAAATTAAAGTTACCAAATTACATTTGAAAGGATGAACTGTCATGTGGCAAGTAAAAAAAGCTTTTTTCAGAGCTTATCAGCAGACATTCAGAGTAGCTATGTGCGTGTTTGACTGGTCAGAGCCCACTCTTCTTGAGGGCCCCGGTTCAATCAGAAAGCTCCCCGAATTTATCAAGAGCAAGGGCCTTAACAAAGTTCTTATCGTAACCGATAAGGGTCTTATGGGTCTTCACCTTCTTGATTCACTCTTTGAAGAACTCGATAAGGCAGGCGTTGAATATGTTGTATACGACGGTACACAGCCCAACCCCTCAATCGAAAACATCGAAGATGCTCGTGCTCTCTATGTTGATAACAACTGTCAGGGCGTTATCGCATTCGGCGGTGGCTCACCCATGGACTGCGCTAAGGCTGCAGCAGCAAGAGTTACCAACCCCAAAATTCCCGTAAGAAAGATGAGAGGCGTTCTCAAGCTTCACCACAAGCTTCCTCCCTTCTTTGCAGTACCCACCACAGCAGGTACAGGCTCAGAAACAACTCTCGCAGCTGTTGTAACAGATACAGCAACTCATGAGAAAAACGCTATCAACGATCCCAGACTCAAACCCAAGTTTGCAGTTCTTGACCCTGAGCTTACAGTAGGTCTTCCTCCTCACATCACTTCAACAACAGGTATGGACGCACTTACTCACGCAGTTGAAGCTTATATCGGTAAGAGCAACGTTAAGTCAACAGAAGCTTACGCTGAAAAGGCTACTAAGATGATTTTCGAAAACCTCGAAAAGGCTTACGCAAACGGTAAGGATATCGAAGCAAGAGATAATATGCTCAAGGCTTCATTCTATGCAGGCCAGGCATTCACAAGAGCTTACGTTGGTTACGTACACGCTATCGCTCATAACCTTGGCGGTCAGTACGGTGTACCTCACGGTCTTGCAAATGCTGTAATTCTTCCCTACGTTCTCGAGTACTATGGCGAAACAGCTCACAAGCGTCTTGCTAAGCTCGCTGAAATCGCAGGCGTTAAGACAACAGGTAGCGACAAAGAAAAGGCTGAAGCATTTATCGAAGCTATCAAGACTCTCAACAAGAATATGAACATCCCCGACGGATTTGATATGGTTCAGGAAAAGGATATTCCTGTTATTGTTGAAAGAGCTCTCAAAGAGGGTAATCCTCTTTATCCCGTTCCAAAGATTATGGACAAGGCAGATTGCGAAGCTGTAATCAGAAGAATGATGAAATAATTTACATAAGAAAAGACGGTCGATTATTCGGCCGTCTCTTTTTTTATTCAGTTGAGATTAATCGTCTTTTTTCACAGTAAATCTGTATGCCAGCGGAGCTGTTATTATTGGTATCAGCAAAAGCACAGCTACAAATATCATCACCATAGTCCCTGTGTCACTATAACTTGCAACGCCTAAAATGTCACATATTTTTTCATCAAGATAAGAAAACAAAGATGTTACAGGCATACATAAAAACATAAAAGGCAAGTATAAACCTAATGCTGCAAGCAGATAGGATGCAAAAGGCAAAAGCATTGTAATGTATATCGCCGTAAAACCTTTTGTCATCGAGTTTCTTTTTGTGAGATATCCGACTAACACTGCAAACACTATCCATATTGCAGGAATCATACAAGCATAAAGATCATTGCCTGTATCTATATGACCCACATCTCCACCGACAATTACGCCTGTGCCGAGAACATTCATAATATACAGTATTACAGTCACAATCACACCAACAACAGCAATATCAGATTCTTTAATCTCCAGATCGATTTTAAGAGGTTTCATCACAATTCAACTCCTTTAACATTAAATTTTACTCTCTCCTTTACACTTCAAATATAGGCTTAATGTATTTAAAAGTCAAGTTACAGTTTTGTAATCACTCTAAGCAAAATTTCCAAATGTACACGAAATCAATTTATTAAAAATAATATATTGCCTTGTTCTAACAATCCGATTGTGTTATCATAATTACATAAAAGCAAAAGGAGAATTTTTATGACAGCTATTATTCATCAGATACTTTACAAAATGATTGCAACCCTCATTTCAATTCCGATGTTTCTCGGTATCAATATCGATTGTCTTAAAGCAGACAGCAGCAACTGGAACACCAATTACACCTATGTTTTTGTCCACGGACTTTCGGGTTGGGGTAGCTATGACGAAACATATAAGCTTATGCCCTATTGGGGTATGTTTGGTGGCGACCTTATGAAATATCTCGAAGATAAAGGCTTCACTGCGGCAGCGGCATCTGTCGACCCTAACGGCAGTGCATGGGACAGAGCCTGCGAGCTTTACGCCCAGCTTACGGGCACACGAGTAGATTACGGCAAGGCTCACAGTGAAAAATACGGTCACGACAGATACGGTGAGGATTACACAGGCAGAGCTCTCATTTACAGCTTCAGCAAAGAAGATAAAATCAATCTCCTGGGTCACTCCTTCGGCGGTGCAACTGTCAGACTCTTTGCAAGCACAATGGAAAAAGGCTCAGCAGAAGAAATTGCAGCTACTCCCGCAAGCGAGCTCTCTGATTATTTCAAGGGTGGTAAAGGCGACTGGATTTACTCTATCACCTCTCTTGCAGCACCTCACAACGGCACATCAGCTTACAGTGTAGGCGAAAACAATGAGCCTGCTCCTGAAGTGAAAGAGGTCAAGAAGGAAAATCCGATAAAGTCAGCTTTCTCGGGTATCACAGATAAGATTATGAGCAAGTTCACAGGCGGTGAAAGAGACGACAGAGACAGTCGTGACTATGCAGATTACGATATGTATATCGACAACGCTCTTGAGTTCAATAAAAAGATTCACACACACGACAACACCTATTACTTCTCATTCGCTTGTACCGCCACAAACAAGAACGAAGACGGCACATATTCTCCCGACAAAAAGATAATGGAAAGCATATACTCATCCACATCCGAAGCAATGGGCAGATACACAGGTGTTACCAAGGGCGGATACACAATTGACGAAACCTGGCTGGAAAACGACGGACTTGTAAATACAGTTTCTGCGCTTGCACCATCATCTGCACCAAGTAAAATTTTCGACAGCACAAACATCGAAAAAGGTGTATGGCAGACAATGCCCATTATCCGCGGTGACCATATGTGTCTGCAAGGCGGTATGACTAAGCTCAACGATGTCAAAACTTTATATGTAGAACATCTGAGTATGATAAACTCACTTTAATAAAAAAAAGAACGGCAAAACCGTTCTTTTTTTATCACTTCTTATACTTTTCTGCCTGAAGATTAAACATATATGCATAGGTGCCATTCATCTTCATAAGCTCCTCGTGACTGCCACTTTCGATAATCTCACCGTTTTCCATAACATATATTCTGTCTGCATTAACAGTGGTGGAAAGTCTGTGAGAAATGAATATAACTGTCTTTTGCTGAGCCGCTTCAATCATAGCCTGATTGAGATTGTATTCAGCTATGGGGTCAAGGTTAGCCGACGGCTCATCAAGGATAATATAAGGACAGTTTTTATAGAATGCTCTCGCGATTGCGACCTTCTGACTTTCACCACCTGAAAGCATTCTGCCCTCATCATCGAACTCCCTGAGTAGCTCTGTGAATACACCTTTCTTAAGTTCTTTGTCAAAACCACTGTTTTGTAATGCGGTTTTGACTTTTTCTTCATCGAACTTTTCATCAAGGGCCACATTTTCACCTGCACTGCAGGCAAAAAGCTGAAAGTCCTGGAACACTGCCGAAAATCTGTCTCTATGAGACTGAGCCGTAACATTTCTTATGTCTTCTCCACCAATAGCTATACTGCCACCGCTGACATCATAAAGTCTGAGCAGAAGATTTGTCAGTGTAGTCTTGCCTGCACCGTTATAACCGACAAGGGCAATTTTTTCATAAGGCTTGATTGTCAGATTTATATTCTTAAGTGTCGGCTTATCGTTACCGGGATAAGTGAATGAAAGATTCTCAATTTTAATCTCCTCAGGCTTACCGCAAGGAGCAACCTTTTCGCCGTCTTTGATTTTGAAATCACTCTTGAGGAATTCGCGATATTTTTCAATCATCTTGCCTCTCTCTGAGAAAATCGCAACTGCCCATACTGTCAGGAAGTTAATCGATGCCGCAATAGAATATGCACCATTAAAAGCTGCAACAAAATCGCCTGCACTAAGGCTTTCCTTTACAAGCACACAATAACCGAGATATAAAGGTAACGCGAACATAAAGCCAAGATTCTGTATACCCGAATCCTGAAGAAATGAAACAGCAGATATTTTCTTATGATATCTTTTCTGATTTGCAATTACATCGTCAGCCGCATCGTTATACCTTTCTATAAGAAGAGGGTGGATATCGTTTATACGCACTTCCTTGGCATAGTCCTGCAGATAAAAGATTCGCTGAAAGTAGTCACTTCGTCTGTGATACTCAGTATTATCTCTTCGTCTTGCCATCTGAAGGGCACCTCTTTTTCTGCTGAGGGGTAAAAAAACACCAATAAATATCAATATTATCAACAAGCATACAGGATCTATTGTAAGCATAACACCTGCAATGGTGAAGAATGAAATAAGGTTGCCTACATAATTTCTCACAAGACCCAGAAGGTTGGTGATATTGTCCGACGAGGATTCGATAGTCAGAATAAAGCTATTGTAAAACTCAGGGTCATCGTAAGATTCAAGATCAAGTTGCTTTGCTTTTTCATAGAGTATTTTGTTAAGCCCGTAATAGACCTTTTCCTTTGCCATATTCCAGAAAAACTCCTGAAAAATCCAGGCGAAAACCTTGCTACCCACAAGCGTGATTGCAATAAACATTACGGCATAAAAAATTCTTTCTAAGTTTTCTCTTGATTCTACAACATCGATGATATACTTAAGTCCGACGACACTGATAAGTCGCGTCGGCAGAGTTGTCAGGATACCCATAATAAATTCGCCGATAACCAGTGTTGGCGAAATCTTAAACAGCAGACCTACAAAATAAAATATGTTGGAAAAGGTGGAATGATTCTGCTTGTCTTTAATCCTGGTCATTTGCAGTTTCCTCCTTTTCGTTGTTATAGCTTGAAGCCTGCAGAGTAAACATCTCTTTATACTTGCCGTCTTTTTCCATAAGCTCGCTATGAGAACCTTCTTCAAGTACCCTGCCGCCACCGATAACAATAATTCTGTCAGAAAGCACAGCACTTGACAGACGATGTGATATGTAAAGGACAGTTTTATTTTTTGTTGCCTCTATAAGATTTTCATACATTTTATATTCAGCAATGGGGTCAAGAGCTGACGAAGGCTCATCAAGGACAGCAAACTCAAAATCCTTTGCAAAAAGTCTTGCAGCAGATACCTTCTGATTTTCACCGCCTGAAAGGCCTACGCCGTTTTTGTCAAACTCTCTGGTCAGCACCGTATCTGCCCCCTTGGGCAAGGATGATATTTTTTCCCATATACCGCTTTGTTTGAGGGCTTTTTCGGCTTTCTTTTTTTCTTCATCGCTGCACTCATGGCAGACAACATTTTCATAAACAGAAATAGCAAAGTTTCTGTAATCCTGAAATACTGCACCAAAAATATTTCTGTAAGCCCCCAGGTCGTATTCTTTGATATTTATTCCGTTATAGAGAATTTCGCCCTCTGTTACATCATAAAAACGAAGAAGCAGTTTCACAAGGGTAGATTTGCCTGCACCATTTACACCCACAAGAGCAAAGGTATCGCCTTTTCTGATTGAAAAGGATACATTTTCAAGTGAATATTTTTCTGCAGACGGATATCTGAAGGAAACATTTCTGAACTCTAAGTTTTCAAATGTATCAGGCATTTTATCACCTGATGTGATTTTAGGCTCATACTCAAAAAATTCTCGCAGATTCTGAAAATAAAGTGCCGAGCCCACAAGCATATCAAAATTTCTTGCAACAGTCATAGTTGATTCTCTGACTGCGTTGATAGATGAAAGCACAACTGAAAAGCCTGATACACTAAGAGCGTTTGTATAAACAAACTGATAAGCTGCATAGGCATATGTGCCGATGATAGGAATAAACTCGCTGAAAAGTGAGCTGACTGTGCTGAATATGAAAAGCCTCCAACCATATTTTCTCAGTATTTCCACATTGGAGTCAATGGCTACCTTAAATCTTTTCATAAGCACCGCAAAAATGTTTGAGGTTCGCATATCCTTGGAAAAATCCTTGAGGAAAACCGTTCTCTGGGTGTATGCTTTGATTCGATTGTTGGTGGTCATTTCAAGATCTCTCTTATACACCAGCTTGCTCTTAAAGGTTTCAATTACGAAAACAAGGAAAACCGGTGCAAGGAAAATCAGATATACGGGATTGATAGTCGTTACAGTGACGATAACAAGGATCAGAGATACAATTGAGCTTATAATACTGGATACAGCTGAACACACAAAATCATAATAGCTCCACGCGAGGACATTGGTTGCACGCTGATATTTATCATAAAACTCAGGGTTTTCATAACACTCCACATCTAAGGTTATAGCTTTTTTAAAAATTCGGTTATTGAGCTGTTTTAACACATTTTTGGTTGATGCGCTGATGACGTAGTTTGATATGCTGGTCACCGCCATAAGTGAAACAGAAAGAATGAAAAAACTCAAAAGTGTTCTGAAATAGCTTTCAAAGGTACTACCACTGTCAAGTAGGCCGAGAAGCACCTTAAGGAAAAGGATATTCTGTATATAAAGAGCAAAGAGATTGGCCGAAAATCCGCTTACCATATACCCTATAAGTAGTCGCTTATCGCTTTGCCAGACCAGACTCAGAGCATAGATTATATTTTTCAAAACAGGCACCTTCATATTCGGATCTCTGGGAGGTCGTCTCAATTTTATCACCTCAATTTAAATTTCATATATCGACTATAATGGTATCATACGGATTTTTCTTTGTCAACAAAAAAAGAAAAAGGAAGCGGTGCCCCACTTCCTTTTATTTTAACTTAGGCGTTTTCGTCGATATAATTTACAATATCACCAACAGTAACAAGCTTCATAAGCTCTCTGTCAGGAATTTCGATTTCGAAATGCTCTTCAATCTCACAGATAAGGCCGAAAATCTCGAATGAATTCATAACCATATCCACAGTTAAAACTGTATCCTCACTGAATCCTTCAACATCGTTACCTGTGTAATCCACAAAAATCTTCTTGAGTTGTTCAATTGTGCTCATTGTAATATTCCTTTCTGAGTTTGTTCTTATATGTAATATGTTTATTTATATCCAATAAATTAATCACTCGGTTTTCAGGCTTCTTTCTTACCGAATCTCTCTTTCTTCTCTTCAGAAAGCTTATTATAAATTTCCTCTGTAGCAAGAGCCACCTTAGTAACCTTTATGTTTTTATCTTCGGGGAAAATATACCATGTATCATCAACTGTATTGAGATTGATACAGTCACGATCCCAACCAAAACGATACTTATATTCAACATGACAAGCATACTGCTGAAGTGCAGGAATTTCCATACTGAAATCCACTCCGTCATATTCACGTACTCCGTGAAGCTTAAAGCCTTCAGCATCGTGAACAAGCTTACCTTCACCCATATAGATGAAGCCCTTTGCATTGGGAAGATCATTAACCTTAACATCGCACTCTGTACGATATGTGCCTGCATAAACCTCTTTCTTGACTTCCTCGCGTTCCCATCTGTACCAGTCTGAAGGGAACTTGAATTCTGTTTCACCTTTATCTGCTTCAAGCTCACCGTAGTAGTTGAGAGTCCAGCTTTTACCGCATTCTTCGCAGAAAATCTGAGCGCCCTTTGAGCCCATCTTGGTTTCACAACCGCAAGCAGGGCACTTATAAAGAACATTGTTGAGTCCCTCTGCACGAGTCTTACGCTTGAGTTTGATTCTGTTTTCGCTCTGCCATCTCCAGTCGTCGTGTTCAAGAGCATCAACAATCTTCTTGTGAATTTCCTGAGCTGACATCTTCTTGATATCCTCTGCAGTGAGAAGCTGAGTCATATCAGCAGCCGACTTAAGAAGAAGACGATGTGACTTCATATTCCAGTAGGGATTATAAATATGATGGCCCTTCATCTTGATAGTTACAACGGGTACACCAAGGAACTTAACAAGCTGGCTTACTGACTCAGGGATAACTTCTGTGATACCGCAAAGTGAGTAACGCGCCTCAGCATAAAGACCGTACATCTCGCCTTTTTTAATAACCTTACGGCCGATACGGATAAGGCTGATATCGGGGGCAAACTTTCTTGTAGGTATAATACCAATTCTTCTTGACACCCATTCTCTGCCGATAAAGTCATCAAGAGCACCGGGGAAGTGACCTCTGTGAGGCTTAATGAGTGAGCTCATAATATAGAAGTCATAGAATGAGTTGTGGTTACAAATGAGAACATAAGGAGGCTTAACACCCTTCATGTTTGTTTTCTTAACATCAACACGACGAATCCACTTTCTTAATGTAGTACCGATCCAGATAATCCACACCAGATACCACACCTGTCCGTGGGGCTCCTCGCTCATATTAAATCTTTTTTCAGCAGGAGGACCCTGCCATATGCGATTACCGATTTTCTTATAGTTTTTCATACAATTTTTACCTCCGGTAAATACTCTAATGAACTTAATTATAGCAAAAATTACCCTTTTTTTCAACAAAAAAATTTAAAATTAACTTTTCCCGATTATAAAACAGCAAAATAAACAAAATATATATCTATGCACTGTATATTTTCAATCAAAAAAGTATTCTAAAGTGTAATATGTGTGAAATAAATGAAAACACAAAGACTCAGGAAGAATCCCGAGTCTTTATTTATCATAAAAATTATTCAGAAAATTACAGGAAGTTTCTTAAGAAAAGAATAAACTGACCAAACCATAACTCAAGCTGCTTAACAATGTAATTAAAAAATTCTACAGTGCTTTCACCAAGAAGGCTTTCAGCAGCATCTTCAACAACACCACCGGGAGTTACCTTTTCAACATCGTAGCACGCCTTAAATTTGATCTCTTTGATATGTGTATCAGTCGCAGGTACTACAGGGAGAGTTGTATGTATGTAATTTTTGGGGCCGTAATCCTCTGTTTCCCAACCTGAGATAAAGTACTTGAAACCACCGTCGATATATGTGTCTTTAGGTGCTTCCTTGTTATAATCTTCACCATAATCAACATAAATTACCTTTTCTGTTCCTACAGCGAGACCGCTTGAATCAGCAATATCATAAACAAAAGTAATTTTAATAGGCTTAGTTGTTTCGTCTGCAGCTGACACTGCCATGGCTGTAACTGAGAAAACCATAAGCACGGCAAGAATAAGTGAAATTATTTTTTTCATAGTTTTGAACCTCCGTGTTCATTTTATTAATCCTTTATATAAGACTATATTTATTTTATAGTAATCCGTAACCTTTGTCAATGTTATATAGGTGATAAATTTGTTAACATTTTTCAATAAGTCGATTACTCTTCAACCGACACTTTAAATTAATAAAAGATATCTTCGAACTTTATTGTTTTGCACAAAAAAACGGAACCGCAAATGCGATTCCGTTAAAATAAAAAATTACTTGTTGTTGCTGAAGTCAAAGATTGTTGCGAAGTATTCGAATATAAGGTTAATACGTGCAAAAATTGACTGAACAAACTTCCAGAAGGTCTGGTTATTTGTGATGGGTGTTTCCATATATTCTGCAGTATAAACGATGCAACCGTTATACGCTTCATTTTCGTAAGTCAATGTAGCAACATCTAAATTGTCCTTTGAAGGAACTGTGGGGAGAGTGTTTCTGTAATATACAGAGTTGTCTGCTGCGCCGTTAACAGGAATATTTGAAATCCAGCCTTCAAAAGTATATTTTGTATTTTCGTCAGCTTCTTTTACAGGATTTTCAGGAGCGTACGGAATTAATGCATCACCATAGCTCACATAAACAGTGCTGATAACTGTTTCTTTATCGCTGTCGATAAATACAACCTTTACAAGATTATTTAATTCTGTGTTGGTATCCTCTGTCTCGCCTTCTGCAAATGCTGCAACTGTAAACATTGAAAAAGCAACAAGAATAGAAAGGATTAATGCTAATGTTTTTTTCATAGGAAATTTTCCTCCGTTCATTATAATATATCTTCAAAGATACTTTGATATGCTATATTATAAATCATATTTGTCTGTTTGTCAACAATTTCTTTTCAAAGCAGTTTTTGCATTATAAATCGCCCGCTAAAAAGCGGGCGATTGAAAAATTAATACTTTCTTGAAAGCTGTGCTTCAGCTTCTTCTCTTGTAATTTTACCGACATTGCAGTCAGCCATAATCTGAACATCCTTGTCGTTGAGCTTATAAAAATTCCAGATAAGAATAGCAATAACAAGACCGACTATAGGTACAACATTGTATGTGAACCACAAGCCGTCAAGTGCTTCCGTGCTCTGCTGGCTGATGGCATCAATGGCAGCAAGTCCTTCAAAGCTGTCAACACCGTCAAAGGTTTTGAATCCGAAGAAGCCGAGAAGTGCAAGACCAAGTGAGCCCGAAATAGCAGCTGCAAGCTTAACAGCAAAAGTCTGAATTGCAAAGGTAATACCTTTTGCTTCTGTACCTGTTGTATACTGGCCGTATTCTGCGCAGTCGGGAGTAAAGGTGAAGCCAAGTACACCGATAATACCGAGAGGAATTGCACGAAGCATATAAGTGAGAACAAAGAGAATAAAGCTGTGCTTTGTTGGTATAACAAGTACTGAAAGAAGAATTGTTGCAAGAACGCAGATTTTGAAAAGCTTTGTCTTATCCATCTTTCTGATAATCTTCGGTACGAGAAGAGCCATAACAAGTTGCGGAAGTGCTGCAACAGTACCTGTAATAAGAGATGCAAGAGAGTTATTGAAAATATAATAAGCTGTAATCATATGAAGCGCATTATATGTCTGTGCGCCTGAATAGAAAATATAGCCTATATAATAGATAAGAAGATATTTGTTGCTTACAACATATCTGAGCATTCTTCTTACGGTAAACTGCTCTTCATCGACGCTCTTGTTTCTTTCCTGACACTTAAGACATACAGGGAACATAGTGGCAGTTGCAACAATAGCAACAACAATTGACACCCAGCCGTAGCTGAGACCTACAAATTCACTGATAAGCACTGTTACAAGAACTGTGGTAAGAGCTGAACCTATACCACCGGTAATACCCTTAAGAGACAGGATGGTATTTCTCTCTTCTACATTGCTCGTCATTGAAGTGATAATACCGAAGGCCGGCACGTCACAAATGGTATAAGCTGTATCCCATACAATATAAGCAATTGCAAACCAGATAAGCTTGACTGTCTCGTCTGCAGCGCTGGGTATAATGAAAATTGCAATAGTTGATATGGGAGTAAGAGCGCAAGCTATCTTTAACCAGGGAATATATTTCTTTCCGCTTTTGAATGTAATCTTATCAAAAATCACACCAAAAATCGCATCGTTGACTGCATCCCATACTTTAACAATAAGCATTACTGCCGCTGATTTAACGGGGTCTATGCCTATAAGAAGTAAAAACGTTGCAAGATAAGCCGCAACCAGATTGTAAATCATATTCTGTCCGAAGAAGTACAGATAGTAACTGCTTCTCTCAGATTTATTAGTCTGCCACAGCGGATTCTGAAGTTTACTCATATATTTCTCTCCTTTTTTCTGAAGCACCTATAATAGCTGCTTCAATACCTATAATAATTAATTTTAACACTACATAGCTTTTAAGTCAACATTTAGCAGTAAATCTTTTGTATTGCACAAGGAATAATCCTGAATAACCTGTCAATAATAAGCATAAGATTAAATACAATAAAACCCAAAGGAGACATTTATATGAAAAGATTTCTTCCGATAATCCTTATACTCGCATTGGCTGTGGTTCTTATCTGTTTTGCCGCATGCGGTAAAGACAGCGTTGACAACACACTTACATCAATGAACAACGAAATAACTTCAATAATTGACAATGCAACTACCCTCGGAGATGAACTCAGAGAAGATCTGACAGATATGAGTGAAATGCTTACCGATGAAAGCACAACCGAAAACAACATTTCAGAAACATCAGAGTTAACAACCGAAGATACAACCATCGGCACAAGCCGATAATAAAAATTGGCAGCAGGAATTTTCCATGCTGCCTTTGTTTTATCCTCTTATTTGTTTCTTTGTGAAAAGACACAACCGCAATAGTCCTGACGGTAAAGACCAAACTCCTTTGATAATTCGGTAGAGCGTTTATATCCGTTCTTCTTTTTAAAATCTGACGGCAGATGCTTCACCGAATAAAGTGCACCAAGGTCTTCACCAATTTCATTTATTTTGTCGGCCCGCTTAAGCGGGCTTATTGAAAGTGTAGTAGTGAAATAGTCGAAGCCCATTTCTGTGGCAAGCTTTGCGGTGTTTTCAAGACGCAACCGATAACACCTGAAGCATCTTTCTCCACCCTCTTTTTCATTTTCAAGCCCCTTTACACAATCATAAAACTCTTTAGGATCAAAGCGACCCTCAAGGAAAGAAACTTCATTTTTAAAACTCATTTCACTGATAAGGCGTCTTGCTTCCTCTGTACGAAGAGAGTATTCGCTTTCAGGGTAGATATTAGGATTATAATAATAGAGAGTTATCCTGAAATAGTTTGATAAGTACTCGAGGCAGTAGCTACTGCAGGGTGCACAGCAGGCGTGCAGCAACAGCGTGGGCACTTCTCCCTCGGGTATGCTTTCTATTAACTTGTCAAGCTCTTTCTGGTAGTTAGTCATTGCTGCGCCTCCTGAGTACATATATTCTGCATTTAAAAAGCTGCCGATTGTTCGACAGCTTTTTGTTGTTGATTAGTCGTTGTTTTCGTCTTCAATCTTTTTGATAATATCCTGAGGAATAGCCTCACCGTGTTTTACAAAGAGAAGAAGAAGGATTGCAAGGGCAAACATTACCGGACTGTAATAGAACAGCGACATATATGTGCCTGCAAACATTCTGATAAATCCGTAAACAATGGGTGATGCAATCTGAGCTGAGAATGTTGCTGTGTAATAGTAGCCTGTAAATGTACCGACCTTTTCAATACCACCGATTTCAAGTACAAGGGGAAGGGTGTTAACGGTAATGAACATATTAGCAGCACCGCCAAGAATAAGAACAGGATAAATAAGCACGCGAAGAATTGATGTTACGCTGTCAACGGTGTCAACAATAGCACCAAGTGCAGCATCAAATGAATCTGTTTCTGTTGCCAAAATATCGTTTGCAACCTTTATAATATCATCATAAATGCCTTCACCGAGAGTATCTGTAAGACTTGCATCATAAACCTCATAGTAAGACTCTGTGCCTTCTATAGGATTGCCGCTCTTATAAGCAAGATATCCTTCGATTGTAAGAACCTCTTTATCATCAAGAGACTTATTTTCAAGCTGAGCCTTTGTGCTGAGATCTGCATTATAGTCGTTGATATTTTCGTCGATTGCAATATAAGCATTATTTACTGATACATAATCATTAATAGAAAGATCTTTTGCACCGAGCATACCTACAAATACGCCAAAGAAAACAACAAAAGCAATAAGGAACACTGAAAGACCTGCTACAATTGTTTTCTTTCTGCCGAACTTTGTACCCATTTTACCTGCAGGAATAGCAGCAGCACCTGAGCAAACAGCAAAGATAAGCATAATGAAGGTTGCTTCAGAAGTAATCATATGGAGGATTTCCTGAGCAAAAAGTGAGAAGAACGTTGTAATTGCATTTGATGCGCAGAAAATAAAGAAGAGAGTAGCAAGCATAAATACAAGACTTTTTCTTTCACCGGTTGAGAGCTTAATAGCCTTAAGCTCAGCTTTTTTCTGCTTAGCAGCTTCCTTCTGTGCTTTTTTAAGAGCCTTCTGGTCTGCATACTGATTTGCATCAGCTTTTACGCGGATGCTTGTATCTTCTTCCTTGACAAAGAAAAGAAGAACCAGCATACCGATAACCATAACAAGTGAACCCACGATGAAAACATATGGGAA
Organism: Acutalibacteraceae bacterium; assembly: GCA_045631165.1. Taxonomy (GTDB): domain Bacteria; phylum Bacillota; class Clostridia; order Oscillospirales; family Acutalibacteraceae; genus UBA6857. The sequence continues at coordinate 1,085 of JAZQUF010000217.1, read as the reverse complement.
GGACACTGTTTCGTCAGCTTTGATTTCTGCCTTGCTGTAGCCTGCAAAAATTGTACAGAGTGCAATACCGATTGTACCAGCAACCATACCAACTGCCGAACCTATACCACCCATAAGGTTGATGATAGCGTTACCCTCACTGCGAAGCTCAGGCGGAGTAAGGTCGGGCATAAGAGCTACAACAGGAGCTCTCCAGAGAGACATTGTAAAAACAAAAAGAATGATAACAAACATTGTTGCAGGAAGCTGAGCAACGCCGCTTGTATTAAGAGCAACAATAGGAATAAGTGCGAAAAGCAAAGCCGAAATCGGTGCGCAGGAAACAATGAACGGACGGCGCTTACCGAGTTTTGAATGGCAATTGTCTGACAGTTTACCAAATGTAGGCTGGAATATAACACCGAAGATGTTATCGAATGTCATAATAATACCTATGAAAAGGGGAACAAGTGAGAAGCCACCTGTTGCTGAAATGGTACTCTGACCTTGTGCTTCAGCAAACTCGCCTATCCAAGGGATAACACTTGCAAGCTTTGCACTGAGATTTGTTACAAGATCACTTTCTGAAAGAATCTTGTTAAGTATTTTTGTGATATAAGGGTCATAAATCGCCCAAGCGATGGATGTTGCCAAAAAACCAAAACCGGTGAGTATGGTCTTCGGCACGTTAAGTTTCTGAGCCTTTTGTTGTTTTGCCATATCAAAAGCTCCTTTCTCTTTACACTAATATATTGCTGAGAATATCAGTCCTTATTATTATAGCTTTTTTATTCCGGAATTTCAACGGTTATTTCAAAATTGTCATAGGATATATAGTAATTTATGCTTAGCAGAAAGGCTATTGTTTTCATTTTTATACACACTAACCAAAAAATAATGCATAAAATTAGTTAATAATCCGTTGTTTTTTTGTTTAATTTATGGTAAAATAGCAGTGTTAACCTCAAATAATAGTTTATTCAGAGGTATATAATTTTTAGGGATCTTGTAAAAACGAGGTCTTAGGAGGTATTGGAATTGAAATCTTATTCAGTAAACAACATCAGAAACATCGCCATTGCAGGTCATACAGGTAAGGGTAAAAC
>JAZQUF010000216.1:0-6101 GCA_045631165.1 Acutalibacteraceae bacterium | reverse complement strand
CCTGCAAAACAGAAACTGTTTAAGAATAATACGGAGGTGTAACAAATGCTTAAGATAAATATCCAGTTATTTGCTCACAAAAAAGGTATGGGTTCAACCCGTAACGGTCGTGACTCTGAATCAAAGAGACTTGGTGTTAAGCGCGCAGACGGTCAGTTCGTTCTCGCTGGTAACATCCTTGTAAAGCAGCGTGGTACTCACATCCATCCCGGTAACAACGTTGGCAGAGGTTCAGACGACTCACTTTTCGCTCTCATCGACGGTAAAGTTAAGTTTGAGCGTATGGGCAAGGATCGCAAAAAGGTTAGCGTTTACGCAATCGAACAGTAATAGTACATTTAAAGCTACTGCAGAAATGCGGTGGCTTTTTTCTTTATAAAGATAATAAAGCATCATCGCGTTTTGGTCACTTTTGGGCGATAGCAAAAGTGACGCCCCGCGGCGAGCGAGGGAATAAATTTAGATTCTTAAGATTAGATGTAAAAGCTTGAATTGAAAAATATATTGATATATAATTAGCATAAAGGAGGTTGTATATATATGGCTTCAAAAATCAAATCTCGTGCAAAGAAACCGCCGCTTTCGTTTGCAGACAAACTGTTATATTATTTCTTATATTTATCAGCTTTTATCTTATCGTTATTATATTTCTACTGTATCTCATTTATAGCTGAAAAAGTCGCATATTCTGATGATAATATTATAGCTTTTAACAATGACTTTATTTATCTTACCTCTTTACCTTTGATTTTGTTGTTGATTTGTTCAGCTATTGTAATTGTAACTATGGGACTTAAGAATAAACAGCCTGTATTTGGAAATAAAAAATATAAAGCAAAATATAACGAATATACTATTAAGGTATATCCTGTTTTTTCTGCTGAATTTAAGAACCTTTATATAAAGAAAAATAATAAACAAGTAAAAACAATAGCAAAGATATTTTTAAGTGTTCTTTTTGTTTTTCTTTTAATACTACCTTTTGGAATATGCTCAAGGGAAGTAATTACAAAAGATAATCAGTTTTTTACAGTCAATTCTTTTAACAGAATAAGTCATAGTTGTGATATTGAGGATTTTGATAAACTTGTGATAAATATAAATGTAAGTGGAAAAAACAGAAATTATGTAATTAATTTAGATTTTATTTCATCGGATAAAACTTATACATTCAGTCCTCATAATTTTTCTCAAATGAGTATTGAAGATGCGCTTATATATATGCTCGAGTTGAAAGCTATTTTTAAAGAAGCGGAATATGAAATAAAAAATGCTGACAGGCTACATTTCTTGATGCTTCAAAATGATTACACAAACAATGAAAAAGCTCTTATATATGAACTTTTCGACCAATAAAAAAGGACGGCTTGCACCGTCCTTTAATTTTTTATCTTATTAGTTAATCTTAGGTAGACTTGCGGCAGCAACTGACTGACCAACACGTCTTGACTTTTCATCGGGGATGTGAAGCTGAATCTTTTCTGCAAGCTCGGGGAATTCAACATCAAGAACCTCCTGAGCGCGTGAGAGAAGAATCTGTCCGCCCTCGCCTGAAGTTACACGGCCCATAATAAGCACGTGCTTGATGTCATAGAATTCAGCATAATAAGCAATAGCATAGCCGAAATATGCACCGATTGTGTCGTAAATGTCAGCAGCTCTCTGGTCACCCTCAGCCATAAGACCCTGAACAACCTTAAGCTTTTCAGCAGGGGAGAGATTTTCGTCAATTTCAATACCTGCCCAGGGAGCAACCTTAATAACGCCATCCTGTGAGAAATACTTAACACCACAGCCGTAGTCGCCTGACCACTCGTCAACCATAGCTTCCTCGCAGAAGTCAACGGGTACGAAAGCAAGCTCGTTGAGCCAACCTGTGATATTTCCGTCGGGATCAACATAACCGCCTGCTTCACTGGTACCCATAGCAACACCGAGTACGCTGTCATCGTTTAAGTCCATAGCACCTGCAAGAGCAGTAACGTCACCGTCATTTGCAACTTCAATGGGAATATCAGCACCGATTTCCTTTGCAACGTCGAGATACATATTCTTAACTTTCTTGTCGAAATCTTCGTCGCTAACCTTGAGGAAAAGAGATGCAACCATGATTCTGTTGTCGATATAAACACCTGCTGATGATACACCGATAGCGTCAACACGAGGCATCTTTGAAGCTGCAGTTTTCATAGCATCGAGAATTCCCTGATAGTGATAGTCGGGGTCTGAGTTTGTTTTGGGGAACCACACAACCTCTTCTGAATATACGCTTTCACCATCGATAACAGCACTAACCTTACGGTCGCTTCCACCTGCATCAAAACCGATACGGCAACCGTCAAGATGTCTGCCGATAGGTGCGGCTGCTGATTTATCTTCGGGAGCATCTTCGAGAGCGCATACGATAACTTCAAATTTTTCTTCGTATACTCTTTCCATAAACTTAACGTCGAAATCACGAAGACCGCCGTAGGAGAAAGCTTCTTTAATCTTAGCACCCACTACTTCACTTCCTGCGATAATAACCTTGTAACCTCCTGCAACCCAAAGAAGAGATTTAGTAAGACGCTCGATAAACTTGAAGTTTTCTTCGTCGTGACCTGTGCCGTCTTTGAAAATGCGGGTCTTGTATGTAGTGGTGTAGCCCTTGTTTCTTTCGATTGCGATTATGATATCCTGACCATTTTCTTTTGTTGCCTCACGCATATCACGGCAAACAAGTGATAAAGGCTGGAATTTAGGGTCGAGTTTTGCATTAACTTTAAGCTTCATATTTAATCTTACCTCCGATAATTGTTTTCTCAACATTAAATTCTCCGTCTGTTATGATTATGTCTGCATCCTTGCCGATTTCAAGTGAGCCCTTGGTCTTATCAAGACCGAGAGTGGTAGCAGGATTAAGAGATGCACAGTTGACACATTCATAAAGCGGGATATCTGAATTGGTGTAAACGTTCCATACACCTTTATTGAGATGCAGTACACTGCCGGCAACTGTACCGTCTTCGAGACGGCAAACGATACCGCGATAGATAATCTTGGCACCACCGAGAGTGTATTCACCCTCAGGTAAACCGCCTGCAGGCAGACAGTCAGTGATAAAGCAGAGCTTTCTGCCCTTGAGCTTATAGAGCATATTATAAAGACTTGCATCTACGTGGAATGTGTCAACAATAAGCTCACAGCTGATATCAGCATTCATAGCCGCAGTTACAACCCCGGGTGCTCTGTGCTGGAGGGGAGTCATAGCGTTAAAAAGGTGAGTGACATGCTTGACACCTGCATTTACACTTGCCATAGCTGTCTCATAGTCAGCTGAAGTGTGTCCCATTGAGATGACCACGTCGGTATCACGTGTGATTTCGCGGATAGCCATGAAGTCGTTTTCGTCAGTTTCGGGTGCAAGAGTAATAGTCTTGATTATGTCGGCATACTCCTTGACAAAAGCTGCATCGGGTTTGAGAATGTATTTGGCATCCTGAGCACCTTTTTTGCTTTCTGAGATGAAAGGTCCTTCTGCATGACAGCCAAGAATTACACTGCCGTCCCAATCTTTGCTTTCTTCTTTGAGGTCACGGCACACTTCAAGAGCCTTGCGGATAACCTTCATATCAACGGTCATAGTTGTGGGCAGATAGCCTGTAACGCCATTAGCAAGCAGACCCTTTGATATAGTGCGGATGCTTTCTTCTTCGCCGTCGCAGACATCCTTACCGAGATAGCCGTGAATGTGCATATCAATAAGACCGGGAGCCACATAGCCGCCATTAGCATCGATTACTTCAGCATCCTTGGGTACACTGCCCATAGGGATAATGCCTTCGATAACATCAGAATAGAGGAGTGCTGAGCCTTCGATTATTCTGTCTTTGAGTATGATTTTACCGTTAACAATAGCTTTCATTTTATCACTTCCTGACAAGTCAATATATAATAATTTTATCAAAAAAACATATAAATTGCAAGAGGTTTGAGATAGAAAAAAGGCAAGTGTGTAACCTGCCTTCGGTATTACCACGTATGTATAACTTCAGGGTTCTCAAAAATCTCATCAAGTCTTTTTATGAAAGGCATAAGATCTGAAGCTCCGCCAATTTTGTGGTCAAAAATCATAGCGAGAGGGAGGACATTTTTGACGCTGAGTTTTAAATTTCCGTTTTCGTCTTCAATGACATCTTTTACGTCTTTGACTCTGCCCGTACCGAACATAAAGACTTGAGGGTATAGGGGAGGAATATATGTAATATTTACGCCGAGGTTATCGTAAAGTGGCCCCCAGTTTGTAAAGCAGACAGTACCTTCGTTGAGTTCCTCTATTTCAAGTCCTTCAGTGAATTTTTTCTTGCCGGTGAGTTTGAGAAAATCAGATTTAAGTGATTCTGAGAGGTTGATTATTTTACCTTTACCAAAACAGGCGGCAGAAAACTGAGAGAGTGAGGTCAGAAGTTTACCCTTACACATAAGACCCACGACTCTTTGTCTTGATACTTCAAACATCATATCCTTAAGGTCAGTTGTTCTTAGCTTTTTCTTTGCTTCTTCGGCGAGGAAAGCAGTTTCCTTGAGGTTCTTATCTTCGAGGTTCATTACTTTAACCTGAAAGGTCTCACCGCTTTCAAGGCAGATCGCAACAGCAACATCAATGTGCTTTTTAATGATAAGCTTACCGCTTGATGAGAGATGATTATAGAGAAAATGAGCATTGAGTCTCGGAGCAGCCTTGAGACCTTCAACGAGAACTTTTAACATAAGAGTATTGAAGGTAAGTTCGTATCCGCACTGAGCTCTGAGTTTCTTAAATTCTTCCATAAGTCCCGTTACATCGGCTTCATAAGAGCAGGCGACACCGGGTATATTTCTTTGCGAATTTACAACAACGTTACTGAGCATTCTTGAGCGAAGACTCATATACTCTACAGTATCGCCCTCTTGAGGTCTTATTGTAGCTGTTTTCATATATTCTTTAAGATTCATAGTGTTACCACCTGTAAGATGTTATTTTAAATATTATAGCACAAAAAGGTTCAATTAAATGTTAAGGGAGTGTTATGATTGAAAAAATTGCATAGTGATGTTCGAATCCCTTCGTTTGAAAATAAACTAAAAAACAATAACGGCACCACAAGGGTACCGTTATTATTTTTTGTGTTTGTAGCTCAAATTAGCAACAAGGTTAAAGCAATTATTATAAGTGCTTTTTACCATACAGGACCACTTCTTTTATTAAATCGCAAAATGATTGATTTTTAGCAATTACATCACCATTTAAATTAATATATTCACTACAGAATTCCATATAATATAGCTTTCTTTCAATATCTGTCACAACAATAATAGGAGCTACTATTTTAATAATTTCTTGTTTTCTCCACATATTTCTGTCAACATAAACACCTTTACCATCCGAACCTAAATTTAAAAAGCTTTCATCAATTGGTTGAGTAGTAAAATAAATCTCTAAATATTTAAAATTATCCGTTGACAAAGAATTTTTCAATTCTTTTAAATCGAACTGTTTAAAATAACGCTTATTATCTGTTTCATTCCAATACCAACAATATATGAGCAATTTTTTGTCAGATAAAAATTCTACCAAATTTAAAAGTATATCCTCACTCCAAAAACCGTTCAAGCAGTAAGTTTTATATTTAATTTTTGGTTTTTTACAATATGTTATAGGATACTCGAATAAATGTGATGAAGGAGAATAATCAATATCAACTCGTGAAATATTTTTAATCTTACCACATTCAGTACATTGTGAATTTATTTCTATTGCTCTGTAATCATCTGTTCCTTCTCTTGGAATATAGTCGAAATAAACATTAAAAAAATCATTTTTACAAGTACATTTTCTTTTAACCGGATATTTATCCTGTATTAAATCATACCAATATTCCTGACTATCCAAAAGAAAAAACGACTCATTTGAACGAGATGTAATAACACCGACATTCTCTTCGGATATAAAACGAATTGCAAACTCATCGTCACCTTTTTGAGTATTAATTTTCTTTCTTATCTTTTCTTCACTATTAAACATAACTTAACCCTCTTTTCAAATTATGTTAATTTGATGTTATCATTTAACTTGATTTTTG
>JAZQUF010000215.1:0-2704 GCA_045631165.1 Acutalibacteraceae bacterium | reverse complement strand
AACACATCAACTGACACCGAAAGAAACGGAAAGGGCAAGGAAGATGCACTTTCACTTCTCTGGTACGATAGAAGCTACACAGCCGAAAATGCAGACTTTTCAGATGAGGCTCTTGCATTAAAGCTCGGCTCAGATGTGGGTCAGGAGCTTGTGCTTTTAAGAAGTGCTTATCTCGATAAAAATGCAACCTTTGCAGGTATCAAGGGTGGTTATAACTATACTAACCACGGTGATCTTGATATCGGTACATTTGTTTTTGATTCAATGGGTGAAAGATGGGCTGAGGAATTAGGGCCCGGTGCTTATGATGCCCCTAACTATTTTCTTAATCTTCCTGCAGGCGGCAGATGGAAAAACTACTGCAAGCGTGCAGAGGGTCAGAATACCCTCGTAATCAACCCTAAAATGACAGTTGAGGATCAGTATGCTCTCGCAAGAGCTTCATTCTCATCTTTTGAAGAAACAGCTGACGGTGGCAAATGCTCGCTTAAAATGACAGATGCATACCTAATGAATGGAGTTCTGAGTTCTGTTAGAGATTTCGAGCTTTACGATAACAGCTCATCTCTTAAAATCACCGATAAGATTATCTGTTCTGTGCCCAGCGAAATTTACTGGTTTATGCATACAAAGGCTGATATAAAAATTTCAGAAGACGGCAAAACTGCAATTCTCACAATCGGTGACAAACAGCTTAAGGCTTCATCTCTTGCAGACGGTACTTTCTCAGTTATGAAAGCCGAGGCACTTGGGGGTGCATATGAATATGACGATGATTATGCTGATATTCAGAAGTTAACAGTTAAGCTTAACGGAGTTTATAAAGCGGATATCTGCATCACCCTCGAGCCCATAACTGAATAAACAAAAAATCACGGTGAAACCTTAATCGGAAATTCACCGTGATATTATTTTGTCATTCTGAGAGCCAGTCGAAGGATTTTCTTCCGCAGACAGCGTGCTTACCCGGGAAAACATCAATGTGAAGCTTATCCTCGGCGTTCATAAGAGAATAAACTCTTTTGATGCTGTCGTGTGCCTGCTGAGAGGCTTTTATGGGGAAAAGCTTATCCTTTTCGCCTGATTCTATAAACAGCTCCTTTGGAGCCAAAGCAGCGGCAAAATCGTATATTTCACCTGTTTCGATTATGTGAGGTATATAGTTATCGGGACAGTGCCACATAGAAAGAATGCTGTCTTTAAATGTGTTGACATAACCGCAGATAACGGTTTTGTAAATGCTCTCGTCAAGCACTGATGCATAAAGTGCTGTAAGGCCTCCGCCTGAAATACCCATAAGTGAAACCTTGTTTTCGTCAACAGTTTCAAGCTTTCTTAAAATCTTGGCACAAGCAAGAGCCTGATAAACTCGAAGTGACGCAGTAGTAAGGCCGTAGGGGAGAAGATGATGTGAAAGCTCATCGCAGGAGCTTATGTAAAAGGGCTTCCACAAATCGTGTGAGAGTCTTGCTTCACCGAAACCGAAAAGTTCGGGAGCAATAACCGTACAACCTCTTTTTGCCATTTCTACTGCAAAGTTATTCTGATAGTTGTCGATATAGTTGAAGTGTTTTTTGTTGCCCTTTTTTGAGATGCTCAGTATCTGCCTTACACCGTAGCCGTGACCGCAAAGAGCAACAACACCGCCCGTTTTACCTTTAACATTCTTCGGCTCGAGGATATAAACAAGACTGTTTAACCCCTTGAGAATTTCTACCGAATACTTTTTGAGTGTATATTCGGGATAATCAAGATCTTTACCTACAGGGACAAGCTTTAATTCAGTTGCCATTGAGTTTAATCTTTCAAGCGAGAAAAGCTCTTTGGCTTTTTCTTTTATGCTCTGTCCGATTTTTAGTGCTTCCTCGTAAGTGGATGCATTTTTATAAGGCTCTGCTTTTATCCTGCCGTAAAGACCTGACATAAATTCATCGGGTGAATATGGACTTTTTTTCATTGTTTTCACCTCAGAAGCTAATCTTTCCGATAGCTGTTACATTCTTACTGTCTGTACCAATATAAACTGTGTAACTCTCGTCAAGCTCCCAGTTGCCGTTTTCGGGGTTATAGAATTTGATATCATCAATAAGCACATCAATCTCAGCAGTAAGAGCTTCGCCTGCTTTAACACTTACACGCTTAAAGCCTTTGAGTACCTTGACGGGTCTGTCAATATCTTTGTTGTCACTGCCCACATAAACTTGAAGCACCTCGTCACCGTCAACCTTGCCCGTATTTTTCACAGTAGCCTTGACTTTGATTATATCGCTGATTTTCTCGCACGCCCGGTTACCAACCTCAAAGTCGGTATAGGAAAGACCAAAGCCAAAGGGAAAGTGAGCCTCAATGCCTTTTTTGTCAAAGAGGGTGTAGCCGTGATAGTAGCCGTACTCGATATTTTTATCCTTTGCACCAAGATGAAGGAAGGGAGGATAATCCTCAGCCTTTTCCGCGATTGTAAAGGGTAGCTTGCCTGCAGGAGTAACATCACCGCTTAAAATGTCAGCCAGAGCATTACCGCCCTCAAGACCACTGTAAAATGACATGACAACTGCATCAGCAAGGTCTATCCAGTCTTTAATGACATAAGCACTGCCGCCCATAATGTTGACGATAAGCTTTTTGCCGAGAGTTGAAAGCGCTCTTATAAGAGTTACATCTTCTTCGGGAATATGCAGGTCGGCTCTGTCACCGCCTGAGCCCT
>JAZQUF010000214.1:0-6659 GCA_045631165.1 Acutalibacteraceae bacterium | reverse complement strand
TTGTTTTCTGCCCAGGGAGTTGCTATAACCATTGTATCCATAGGAGGCTGTTCAAGAGTAATATCAACCTTAAGAGTCTTGCCGTCCTTGAAGCCACGGTATTCGCCGAAGATATGTCTCATGCCCTTGCCCTTGATAAAGTCAAGATCGAGCTTTTTGTCGTGATATCTGATGTCGCCCTCGTCTGATGTAGGGGGAAGCTTATATTTGCCCATAGGGAAGAAGTTGAGAATTGAGCTTGTCTGTTCCCAGGGATTTTTCTCATCGAAAACAAGAAGAGAGGCTGACTGCATACCGATGTAGCCGTCGTCGGAAAGAGTGAAAGCTACAGCGTGCTTGTCTGCCAGAATGAGATAGTAGTCCCATTCCTTGATACGCCATTTGGGAGCCTTGATTGCATCTCTGTTATATTTCTGAATAAGGGACTTTGACCAACCGGGCTCTGCTAAGGTGCCGTCTGCATTTAAAAGATCGTGCGCGGTTGTTACTTCGTGGTTTCTTGCCATAATATGTAATCTCCTTCATATATTTCTTCTTTTAACATTATATACTAACTTGATTTATAAATAAAGTGATTTTAATTATTTTTATGTTATGGACAAAAAAGAGGGCTTCAATTTGTGCAAAAGGCTTAGAAATATTTTTTTAGGTGAAACTATTGACAAAGGTGAAAATATCTCATAGAATTAAATTGTAGTGAAGAACTGCAACGCAAAAGGAAAAACTGCTTACAAAGTTAAAATAAAGTGCTATCACATTGTTGTGACGGCACTTTAATCTTTTTTAGGAGATGAACAGATGATAGAAATAACTTTAAACGGCAGTATAAAAGAAGCTTCAGCTTTTGGTCTGACTCAGTGGGACAAGGGGCAGAAGCTTAAAATTCTCTGGAGTGAAATGCCGGAAAATTTTCAGGTGCATTTTGCTTCGAGACACTCACAGGATGCTGTAGTTGCCGAGGTGAAGGGTCAGTCCGGTGTAGCTGTGGTTGATATTCCTGATGAGCTTCTTAAAAACAGTGCTGACATCTATGTGTGGATATACCTCACAGAGGATGAGGACGTCGGCGAAAGTGTGAAGAGGGCAGTGCTTTATGTGCGACCGAGAGCGAAGCCTCATACTCTCGTTGATGATCTTGAAATGACTCAGCAGGAGATTCTTGAAAATATTCTCGCTGATGTCAAGCAGAACATAAAGCATATTAAAGAAAACGGCACCGATGCGGAATATTTGCCTGACTATATAGTCGATGAGGTTGAAAGTGTCCTTTCAAGGGTGTCGGAATATCAGACTGAAAATTCAGTGGTTTTTGTTGCTTCGAGTGATGTTCACCTGAAAACCGGTGACTATAACAGCGAAACCTCATTAAAGCATCTCAGTCAGGCAACAAGGCTGGTCTGCGAGAGATATCCGGTTGACTTTGCTGTTAACCTCGGTGATATGACATCGGGTGGTGCCGGCAAAAGCATTGAAGAGGGCAAAAATGAGATTATGAAGGTCAATGGTGCCTTATATAATCCCCATCACGCTTTGCCGTCCTTTGTGTGCTCCGGCGGTGAAGACAATCTTGTTAAAGCAATCTACCGTAACTGAGGCTGTATCACTCCGAGTGAAATTTACAGCCTTATAGGACGATGGAACAAGGGTATAACCGTGCCTTATGAATACAGAGCGCGAGGATATTTCAGAAGAGATTTTGATGATCTTAAAATCAGAGTTATATGTCTTAATACCTCTGATAATTACGGTGAAGAGCTTAATGCTTCTTCTGAAACTGCAGTTATGAGAAGCGCACAGCTTCAGTGGCTTTGTGAAAGCCTTGACTTGTCAGATAATATAAACAGCGCTGATTGGGGGATAATCCTTCTTGGTCATCATCCTCTGAATATGATTGATAAATTTCCTCTTGCTGTGAGTATTCTTGAGGCATATACAAAGGGTAATGCTATTGATGTTACAGGGAAAGACGGAGAAAGCATTTCTTATAACTTTGCCGGTAAAAACAGTGCAAGAATTTTAGCTCAGTTTCACGGCCATCTTCACAACTACAAGGTAAGTTTCATAACTGACAGTAATATACCTTTGGTGTGTATTCCCAACGCATCGTTTTATAATAATAATTTCTACACCGCTGATACATATACCCAGGAAGAAAATCTTGCTTATGGTGATAATCTGACTTATAACAAAGCTGTAAACTCAGCCAAGGATACGGCCTTCTGTGTTATTGTTATTGATAAGGATACAGGAAAAATCAATGCTGTACACTATGGCGCAGGTGTTGACAGAGCAATTGAGGGTACAACAGTGTCTGAGGATTCATCGGATGACAGCGGAAATACAGATAATGGTGAATCGGGTGACAATGATAACGGTAATGATACTGAAGACGGTGGAAACGAGGGCGATACTACTGTTTCATACACTAATCTTGTGCCGATAAGTAAGGGCAAAAGCAATGTAATTTACAACTCAAAGGGCTATACTGACGGATATAAGCTTAATTCGCAGGGTGATGTATACTTTGGCCCCGGATATACACATACAGGCTTTATGGGTGCTTATTACGGTGATATAATAAGAGTTACAGGATGCACCTTTGACGGTACGGTTGGTAACTATATTTTCGCTTATGACATCAATCACAATCTCCTTTGGGTAAAAACTCTCACTGGTGAAGATGATATAGCGTCAGGTCTTGTATATACGGATTCGGGCGTTCTTGAATTTTATCCCTCTGAGGTTCAGACGGGTAACCTTGAGTCTATGGCATACGTAAGAGTTTCAACAGTGGGCGTGGGCAGTGGTCTTATTGTTACACGTAATGAAGAAATTACTGATAATGATGACTCGGATATTGTTACACCGCCCGTTGTTGATTATGTAAATATCCTTAAGTACGCTACGGATGAAAACGGCAATACCTACGGTACAGACGGTTACATGGAAAACATAAAGCTCATCAGTAACGGTGCTGAGGCATCGGCAACAGGCTACGTTGCATCGGGCTATCTTGTGTTATATTCCGATGCGGTTATCAGAACAAAGGGGCTTAGTCTTGACGGAGAAGAGGGTAGCTGTCTCTGCCTTTATGACAGCAACTATGAGCTTATTAAGTGCATCCCTCTCAGTAACTCTGCCGATAGTGAAAACGGCATTACTTATGTAAGCGGCATTCATACCTTTACCCCTGAAGATGCCACTGCTGATTTCAGCGGAATGGCATATTTCAGAATTTCAGGTAAGGGTACAGGCCGAAGCTTCGTCATAACCTATTGCGAGGAAATAGCCTGATTCATAAACATAATATTAAAAGCCACCGTCAGGTGGCTTTTAATTATTTGCAATAAATTTTTATGGCTTCGCTTATAAACTCTGCTGTTCCCACAGCGTGCTTGTCAATATTACCTCTGAAGCGCTCATCCATAACATACATCTGACCGAGACCTGCAAGGATTTCTTTTGTGCAGGTGTAGTAATTCTTCGTAATGTGGCATTGAAGCTTATTTACAAGAGTCTGCACTTCGGCAGAGTACACATCAGCACCGTTTTTCATCGAAAGCGCAAACTCTGCGAGAATTTCATTCATACCCTCGGCAAGAGAGTTGTATTTTTCCTTTGTGTAGTTCTTGCTTTTTTGGGTGTATTCGGAATAAGCTTCGGTTTTGCCCCATTTTTCTTCAGCTTCGGAATTGTATTTTTCAAATTCGCTGTTGTCGCAAGATTTCATAGTGTTTTCTCCTTTCAAGGATTATCTTTCGAAATAAATTGCACCGCTCTGTGCATATATCAGTGGCGGTAGTTTCATACCTTTCTGTTCAGGTATACGTGACGCTATAACAATATCGTGGAGCTTACTGTAGAAAAATCCCGGTTGGAAAACTACGTGAGCACAGAGAAAGCCCTCTTTATCCATCGGAAGAGTTATAGAATAATCCTCGGTTTTCTTCGCGGTGTAAGTGAAGCATTCTCCATCCTTGTCGAAGACAATAAGCTTATGGAACTTTCTGAGCTTTTTAACACTTATCGTAACGCTTTTATTTTCTTTGAGCCTTACTGTATCACCGATTACAGCATCACCGCATTTTATATCAATAAAGGTTGTGCCGACATCAAGACATATTGTTGTGTGCCCTTTTACAATAGCATCAAGAATATCCTCAGCTGAATTGGATTTTGCATAAACATAGGTAACGGGATTTGTCATTAGATTGGTAACAATATAGTCCTTGTGATAGTCACTGCCGCCGACAACAGGGAGCTTATGACCGTTTCTGAGCTGCTCGTGCCACCACTGTGTAGATTCAAGATTGTCAAAATGTGGGGGAGCATTCCAGACCTCAAGCACATCGACATCATCAGGTTTTTTCTCCCATCTCCAAGGACACTGCTTACAGTGGGGGTGATTCATACAGATGATGGCACCTCGCTTTTCAGCTTCACTCTTTACTCTCAGAAAGTCCTCATAGGTTTCACAGCTGTCATAGTCGGCCCGGTCAATAACATCCTTGACGCCCCACATATTACAGTGACCGCCGTGTTTTGTGAGCTCAGCACCATAAATAAGGGTTATACCTTCAATTTCCGGAAGCTCTTCACAGTTGGCGTTGTGGTCAGTAATCATAATAAAATCGAGCTTATTCTTTTTTGCTTTCCTGGCAATCTGTCTGACAGTATGCTTTCCGTCTTCAGAAGCAATTGTATGGCAATGGGTAACACCAACGTACCATTTGTAGCCGTCGTAACTCATTGAATTTTCTCCTTTTAATATTTCTTCATTGCTTTTTTCAGTCGCTGATTGTTCTGAATTTCCCATACAGGTACGGTGATACCGCCCTTGAGTCGCATTGAGTTTTCATGAAGAGCACCGTAGAAGGCAACCTTGAAATCACAATGCTCCGACATTTTACATTTTGCTTTATATGTATCATAAAGCTTGTAGGCATTTCCCCACATATTAAGAAGCTGGAATAAATCATATTCTCTGTCAGCCCACATTGAACCGCAAGGGTCTATAAAGCCCGTGAGCTTCATAGTTTTCGGGTCGGCCATAATGTTCATAATATTCAGGTCGCCGTGTATAAGCACGGGAGAGTCGGGCTCGTCAACAATTTCTTTAAAAATATCAAATCCGCGGCAGAGTAAATCATAGCTTTTTTTACTGTATTTTCCGTCATTCATAAGAGCCTTCAGGCCTGCAAGGTCACGGCTGACCTTGTTCTCAATGTAGAACTCCTTCCAGCTACTGTATACTGCATTTTCAAGATAACCGAACTTTTCACCTTTAACGCTGTGCCACTGAAGCATTCCGTCGACAACACTGTCGGCGAAGCTTTGCTTCTGTTTTTTGCTTTTCAGCAGAAAAGACGTGTCAAGGGCGTTTTTACCTTCAACGAAGCTCATACACATAACAGCGATATCTTCATCCCTATGGGTAAAGTACACATCAGGCATTGTTACACTTGTATTTTCTCCGAGTATTTTTAACTGCTCGGCCTCGGTATTTTCCATTCCGCCGATGTGATAAGCCTTGAGAATTATTATTTCGCCGTTAGTTTTTTTACATTTATAAACCTTACCGAAGCTTCCGCCACCGATGAATTTAAGATTTGCAACTTTTGTGTCAAGGTGCTTTTCAGCTACTTCGGGCAATCTGCTGAGTAAATATTTATCATTAAGATTCATTGTAAACACTCCTGATTAGTTTTTACCAGATAAAGGGGATAAGACGATACTTGACTTTTTTCTTATATTCGCTGTAGCCGTGAAGCTCTTTTTCAAGAAATGCTTCTTCGCCTTTGATTCTCTTAGCAATTATAAAAGGATATACAAGAAAAACAATAAATGAATATACCGAGCCGAGGACAAGGGGCATAGATAAAAACAGAAGTAAGGTTGCACTGTACATCGGATGTCTGACTATGCTGTAAAGACCTGTATCAACAACCTTCTGATTTTCCTGCACTTCAATGGTACGGCTGAGATAGGTGTTTTCTCTGAGTACCTCCGCATAAATAATATAAGCTGAAAGGAATGCAAGGGCTGCACCGATTGAGACGCCTTTCGGTAAGACATACCATCCGTAACGTGGGCCGAGTCCTGCTACAATGAAGCCTGCAATAAACATAAGTCCGCTGAGCTTGACAACCAGACTCTGATCCTTCTGCTTTTCTTTAGCGTCGAGACGTTTTTCAAGTAGTGAGGGGTTTTGGCACATCATAACGATACCTGCAAGGAACATAGGTACAAACAAAATGCCCATAAACAGCCATCCGTTGAAAAAGGATAGAGTACCTGCAGGTAAGAAAACGAGTAAGCCTACAAGTATAACGCCCAAAGAAAATTTAATGATTGCCTGAATAAATAATTTTAGTGTCATATTATTCCTCCCGAAATCAGCTTCTGAAATAATTATAGCATTTAAAAACACAACTTTCAACAAAAAAGATTCAATCTGTAAAACAAAAGAACCTCAGGCTATAGCTCATTATGGTTGAATCTCTTTTCTTTTGCACTGATTTTTGCAAAAAAATAAACGGCACTGAAACAGTACCGTTATTTTGGCAGGGGCAGAAGGGCTCGACTCTCGCACTGCGGTGCTCGGTCATTCGCGGCTCTGACAGTCCACCGGACTGTTATTCACTACCGCTCCTACTTCG
>JAZQUF010000213.1:0-8675 GCA_045631165.1 Acutalibacteraceae bacterium | reverse complement strand
ACCTTGATTCTTGCGAATTCTTCTTTGTCGTAGTCCACCGGGAGGTCTACCCAACCGGTGAAGTCGTTGCCTGCACCTGTTTTACCATGCAATTCGTTATGAGCCTTTGTGATTTTATCCTGATAAGAATAAATCTCTTCTTCAGTTACAAAAGCTGAAACGTATTTGTCTTTTAAGTTTATTGCCATAGTTTTTTCTCTCCTGAGATTAGTTTATCTATTTAGGTTATTTTAATATAATTTTCACCATTTGTCAACTGATATAAGCATAAATATTATGCACTTTTTGCAAGAGAACTCAAAAATCGCACTATAATATGACCTATATTTGTCTTTTCGACAGAATTTTCACTGACCAGATTGTATGAGGCAATTTCCTCTTCTCCTATTCTGAGTGTAACCTTACCGAGAGTCTGATTTTTTTCTATGGGTGCTTCAGCATTTTCGCAAAGCTCTATATGTGTTTCAAGCTTATTTTTGTCTCCGGCTTTTAAGGTCAGCGGAGTTACACCCCTGATTACAGGTTTTATACTTTCTTCTACACCTCTTATGATTTCAACCTCACCGAAAAGAGAAGAATCAATCTGCGGTGTAACTGTCTCAAAGTTGGCAAACCCCCAGTCGAGCATTGCCTTTGCACCCTCAAATCGGTCGGTACTGTTACCTGCTCCCATCACTACTGCTATAAGGTGAAGTCCGTCTCTTTCAGCCGATGCACTCAGACAGTAACCCGCCTTTGATGTTGTGCCTGTTTTAAGGCCGGTGGTACCACTGTAAAATCTGACTAATTTATTGGTGTTAACCAGCTGTGTTTCTCCCCCTCTGAGACTATCCATCCATACAGTTGTGTAGGTTTTTATTCTCTCGTGTTTCAGAAGCTCTCTTGACATTATTGCTATATCAAGTGCCGTTGTAAGATGCTCGGTTGTATCATCATCAAGACCTGAACAGTTAACGAAGTTTGTATTAATCATACCGAGCTCCTTTGCTCTGTCATTCATCATTTTCACAAAGCCAACCTCACTACCTGCTATATGCTCACCGAGTGCCGTACAGGCGTCGTTGGCACTTGCTATTGCAGTAGCCCTGAGAAGCTCGTCAACCGTCATAATCTCGCCCTCTTTCAGCCATATCTGACTTCCGCCCTTGCCTGCTGCTGTCTGACTTGCTGTAACCTTATCCTCAAGCGAAATCTTTCCGCTATCGATTGCTTCCATAAATAAAAGCAGTGGCATAATCTTCGTCACCGATGCAGGGTACAGCCTTTCATTTTCACCGAAGCTATAGAGGATTTCTCCGGTCGAAGCATCCATAAGTACCGCAGCCTTTGCACTGACTTGGATTTCACTGTCATTCACAGCAAACGCGCTGAAGGAAAAGCCTACTGAAATCAATAGCATTGATACAGTTATAAAATAAACCAGCTTTTTCATAAAATATCACCTCTTGATTTTCTTATAATGATATTTATGAATCTTAACGGTAATTTAAAACAAACATCTTGAATAATAGGGCGTTTTCCTTTATAATGTCACTATCATAATACAAGGTTGAGTTAAAATGAAAGTTAAATTCTATACTCTCGGCTGCAAGGTAAATCAGTATGAGAGCCAGGCAATAGGCGAAAGTCTGAAAAAAAGAGGATATGAAATCATCGACAGCAAAGAAAAATCCGACGTGGTAATAGTTAATTCCTGCACTGTTACGGCAGAGTCCGACAGAAAGACCCGTCAGGCTGTGCGCCGCTTCAAGAGACAGAATCCAAACGGTATTGTTGTGCTCACAGGCTGTATGCCTCAGGCTTATCCTGACAAAGCAAAGGAGCTTCTCGAGGCTGACATAATCCTCGGCAACAAAAACAACAAAGAGCTTCCCGATATACTGGAAACCTATCTCAAATACGGTTCGAGAGCTTTCGAGGTAAATCTGCATCAGACAGGTGATAAATTCGTAGGAGACACCATAACCACTTTTGAAGAAAGAACAAGAGCCTACGTTAAAATTCAGGATGGTTGTAACCGTTTCTGTTCCTACTGTGTTATCCCTTATGCCCGTGGCAGAGTACGCTCCAAGCCCCTTGATGAGCTTAAAGAAGAACTCGAGCTCCTCAGTGCCAATGGCTATAAAGAGGTTGTGCTGGTTGGCATCAATCTTTCTTCCTACGGCTCCGATACAGGTCACACCTTCCCTGAGGCTGTAAAGGTTGCCAATGACACTGACGGAATTCTCCGTGTACGTCTCGGCTCACTTGAGCCCGACCACCTTACAGATGAGGTTATCGAAGAACTCTCAAAATGCGAAAAGCTTTGCCCTCAGTTTCATATTTCACTCCAGAGCGGCTGTGACAGTATCCTTAAGAGAATGAACAGGCACTACGACACTGCAGATTACAGACGCCTTTGCAAAAAGCTTCGCGAGTGCTTTGAGGATTGCACTCTCACTACAGATATTATGGTAGGCTTTGCAGGTGAAACTGACGAAGACTTTAAGACAAGCCTTGAGTTTATGCAGGAAATCGCATTTGAAAAGGTTCACGTCTTCCCCTATTCTATCCGTAAGGGTACCCGTGCTGAAAAGCTCGACGGTCACCTTGATAAAAAAGTCAAGGAAGAGCGCTGTAAGATAATGATTGAAAAGGCCGAAGAAATCAGAAGAAACTTCTTCAGCGCACAAATCGGCAAGGAATACGACATCATCATTGAAAGTCAGAGTGCTGACGGATATTACACAGGTCACACTACAAACTATATCCCCGTAAAAGCAAAACTGCCGTGTGATATGAACGGCAGTCTTGTGGATATTAAAATTACAGATGTTTCCAATGAGGATTATCTTATAGGTGAGATTATTTAACTATTATTACAGAGTGTTTCTTTTCAATGGAACACTCTTTTATTTTTTCTGTACACAAAGAGAAAAGGTCAGTATTGCGACACTCGGCTTCGTATATTTCTTTGGCTTTACCCTGAAAATTTTTTGTTTCAGCGTATTTTGTGATAATAGGAAGAGTAGTATTATCCTTGGCTTTTGACAAAAGTGAAAGGCCTTTTTCACTAACAGCCAGAACTCTGATATATGGCGGTATACCCTCAGAGTAACTTTTGTTAACCTTAAGCCACAGACTCATAACCTCACGGCGTACTCTTGAATGAGTGTAGTTTTTGCTTTTAGCCATAGCATATAAGCTTTCGAGAGAATTTGCTTTCTGCACACTGTCATAAATTCTCATATCAAGACCGCTTCTATCACTGACATAAAGAGAAAACTCATCTTTATCCATTAAACGAAGTGACGATAAAATTGCCCTCTCAGAGTAGCTGATATTATATCTGGTAGCATCCTTATATAATGATATAAGCTCGTCAGGCACATAATCAAAGCACTCATCGCTGAGCCCTGAGTTTCTTATAAAACTCGCACTTGCAATGTTGTCTTTCGCTGTATCACTGTCGTGATCTGCACCTTTGCGCTTAACAGGTAAAAGCTTTATATCGTCAGAAAGATGCCTGATATATTCAATTGCCAGCGTATTATTTGGTGACGAAACCAGCTGACCTGCTTTTTCTCCGAGAATATATGTCAAAGCCCTACTTACTGCTTCAGGATAAGAATCACCCTCGGCAGTGTATTTTTTGATAAGTGCGCCTACCTGCTCATCTTTCAGCATTTTTGCACAAACTTTCAGGAGTTCTTCATCGTCACTCTCACAGCCAAAAGAAAGAGCGTCAATTCCAAAGCTTTCAAGCAGACCTATGCTTCCTCTTGCAAAGGTTTCTGCCGAAGCCATAGCCCAAGGGGTCGGCAAATCAATAACAATATCAGCTCCGCACATAATTGCAGTCCTTGCTCTCAGGTGTTTATCAAAAAATGCACACTCGCCCCTCTGAACAAAATTGCCGCTCATTACACAGACGATTTTTTCAGCGCCCATAGCTTTGGCTCTTTCTATCTGATAAAGATGTCCCTTATGAAATGGGTTGTATTCGCAGACTATACCTGTTATCATATGCCGTCTCCTTTCCTTTAATCTTAGTATATTATAGGTTTCTTGATTTATATTGTCAAGACAAAACTTAAGGGAGCAAATCCGAAGATTGCCCCCTTAAGAAAAATTGTTTTTTAATTATGCTTCGCTGATAGCTTCAACAGGGCATGAACCTGCACAAGCACCGCATTCGATGCAAGCGTCAGCATCAATAACGTACTTGCCGTCACCTTCGCTGATAGCTTCAACAGGACAGTCTGCTGCGCAAGCGCCGCAAGCCATACAATCGTCACCAATTACATATGCCATAGTAGTTTCCTCCTATTTCGTCTTTTTGGTATCTTCATTGTAGCATATAAATCAAAAATATCAATAGGTTTGAGCAAAAAAATACAGGATATTTTTCATTTTTTTGGCAACCATCACAATAAATTACAGCATTTTTCTTCAAAAGTACCATTCATATATAATCTTTTAGAAAACCTCTCGTCAAAGCCTGATAATTTGACAAACAGTTTCTTTATATGTTATAATGACCCGAGTAATTTGTTTAGTAATACTTATTAAGGTGGGAAAATAATTATGACTAAATATCGTTGGATGAAAACCGACACTGCTTCTATTATGTTTTCTTGTCTCAGCAGCAAAAAATGGGGCAGAACCTTCAGAATAGCCATGGTTTTCAAGGATATAGAAATAGATGAGGCTCTTTTAATAAAAGCAGCAGAAGATATCAGACCACGCTATCCGTCAATGCATACGCGCATCAGAAAAGGTTTTTTCTGGAATTATCAGGAATTCACAGATGGTCTTCCCGAAATCAGGCCCGAACACTCCCATACTCTTATGCCTATAACTATGAGAAATGACAACAGACCTGACTTCAGAATTGTCTATAACAAAAGAAGAATTGCTGTTGAATCCTCTCACACTCTCGGAGATGGAAAAGGCGCTTCTGAATACTTCAAGGCTCTTATCAGAAGGTATGTCGAGCTACATGAAAACCCTGAAAGTGAATACATTCTCACTGAGCCATCAGCGAAAGAGATCACCAACGCATATGCCGACTACTATAAAAAAGGTGGCGAAAAGCCCGACGCTAACGCACCGGAGGCCTATCACCTTGATTGTCAGATTGAAAGAAATTTCCTTCAGCTTATATTCGCAATGATCGAAGTCGAAGACATACATAAGGCAGCCAAAGCAAAAGGGCTTACCATTACAGAATTTCTGGTCGCCGCTCTCATCCTCGGCACCATCAAGCACAGTAAACGCCCTATAAACGAACCTGTAGTTATTGCTGTTCCGGTTAATCTTCGCCGTTTCTTTCCAACAGAGACCGTAAGAAACTTCACCGTTCAGAGCAAGATTACTTTTTATCCCGAGGGTAAAACCGATTGGACATTTGATGAGGTGTGCAATAAAATAACAGGTCAACTCAAAAAAAACACATCACCTGAAGAGCTTCAGAAACAGCTCAATAAATTCGGAGACCTTGTAAACAGCCCTGTTTTAAAAATAGTACCTAACTTCATTAAGCAGCCGGTACTGCGCTCATCGCAGAAAAAGACCCATGCCGGTTATACTACTATTCTGACCAATACCGGAAACACTGATGTTGAGGCAAGCCTTGCCGAAAAAATTGAGCGAGTTGAAGGCGTAAATGGTGATACAAGCGGATACGGACTCGTAAGCACCTGTTCCGTAGCAAGCTGCAACGGACTTATGAGTCTTTGTTTCTCAATCTGTAGCCACGACACCTCTTGGCCCAAAGAGTGTATAAGAGTTCTGTCCTCTCAAGGACTCAATATAAGAGTGGAAAGCACTCACGGAAACGGAGCTGATGAATAATGAGATGTAAAGAATGTAATGTAGACCTGGCTGAAATATATACCATTTGTCCTCTTTGCGGAGCAAAGGCCTCTGACGAAGAAGCAAAGCTCACCGGTATAAAAGTTGCCACATATTCAAAAGCTGAACCTGTTGAAGAAACAGGTGTACCCAAAGCAACAAAAAATTTTTCACTCGAAAAACTCAAGGCAATATTTAACCTATGAACATCTTATCTCCACGAACTCTTCGTGGAGATTTTTTTAGTTCTCAGCAAATGTGCAGGCAGAATGTGGCTCCATTAAAACGCTGTAGGCGTTTTCCGAGGACACTGAGTGTCCTCGTGCCGAACTTTGTTCGGCAATGGAGCCGCCCATCCCTCTTCCGACCACTTTAAATTTTTATCATTTTCCACTTGTCAAATTTGCAATAGTATTGTATAATATTACGAATGTATAATTAAGGAGCCAAAGAGTATGTTTGAAAATATAGCTGTCATACCGTCTTTCAGAAGTGCTGTATCTTCAGCCGTAGCCGCAGGCAAGCTCTCCCACGCCCTTATATATGAAGGCTCATCTCAGGATATACGACTTGATGCAGCAAAAGAAACAGCGAAAGCAATTCTTTGCAAGGGTGATGCAAAGCCTTGCAATAAATGCTCATCCTGCCACAAGGTTGATATCAACTCCCACCCAGATTTACACATCATATCCAAAAGTGGTTCAATGATTAAGGTTGACGAAATCCGAGATATAAAAGAAAAAGCTAAGGTCTATCCTAACGATGGTGACAAAAGCGTTTTCATAATATGTGATGCACAGAATATGAACCCACAGGCTCAGAATGCTCTGCTGAAGATATTCGAAGAACCTGCAAAGCATATCTCATTTATTCTCACCTGCCCTTCAAAATCATCTCTCCTTGACACCATAACATCAAGAGCAACAGCTTATTTCACAGGCGAAGACACCGGCGAAGAAATCAGTGAACTCAACGAAAAAGCAAAAGAGCTCTCTGCAGAGCTCCTCAGATGTATGATTTCGGAAAATGAGCTTCAATTTCTCAGGAAAACAGCAGTTTTTCAAAAGGACAAGCCTCTGTTCATCTATACACTGAAGAATATGGAACCTGTATTGCGTGATGCTCTGGTACTTTCAAACGGTTGCCGAAAGCTTATAGGTGATCAGAAGGAAGTCAGTGAAAAGCTAAGGGTTTCTCTAACACAGAAGAAGCTTATACTCTTACTCTCAGAAATACAAGCTTTAAGAGATACTGTTGAAAATGCAGCCAACCACAATCTGGCACTTACAAGGCTTTCAGCCTTACTTTATTCGATAAAATAACACCGTACAGAAAGGGTGATAAATATGGCAGAGGTTATCTCAGTCAGATTCAAAGAAGTGGGCAAAAACTATTATTTTGACCCTAAAAATATAAAATTCAAACGTGGCGACAAGGTTATTGTCGAAACAGCCAGAGGCCTCGAATTCGGCGAGGTTACCATCGGCAACAGAGACATTCCCGACGAAGAAATAACAGCTCCTCTTAAGCCTGTACTCCGTATGGCAACAGAAAAAGATTTCACTACCGTTGAAGAGAACAAAGAAAAAGAAAAAGCCGCTTTTGATATCTGCGCTCAGAAAATACAGCATCACAAGCTTGAAATGAAGCTTGTCGATGTAGAATTCACCTTTGACAGAAGTAAAATCCTCTTTTATTTCACAGCTGATAACAGAGTTGACTTCCGTGAGCTTGTAAAGGATCTTGCAGGCATTTTCCACACCCGTATCGAGCTCAGACAAATAGGTGTAAGAGATGAAAGCAAGAAGGTCGGCGGTCTCGGAATATGCGGCAGACCATTCTGCTGTAACACATTCCTCGGCTCTTTCCAACCCGTATCTATCAAGATGGCAAAAGAACAGAGTCTGTTCCTGAGCACCACAAAAATCAGCGGCACATGCGGACGTCTTATGTGTTGTCTCAAATATGAACAAGAAGCTTATGAGCACTTACTCAAGGTTACACCTAAAAACGGGGCAATAGTTGAAACCAAAGAGGGCAAGGGCACTGTAGTAGACTTCAACCTTCTTACAGGCATTCTCAAGGTTTCCCTTGAGAAGAAGCCTGAGGCTGCACCTATAGTGGTCAACAGAAAAGAAGTCAAAATCATTAAGGACAGTCAGATCAAGGTTGATAAAAAAGAACTTGATGAGTTCAAATCAATAGAATAATATCAACAGCGGAGATTTCCATATGGCAAATCCCCGCTGTTTTTTATTTAAGTCAGCCGTAAAGGAAACACGGGGCTCAGAGAAAATCCCTTCGGGATTTTTGAGGGACAATGTCCCTTCTTTCGGCTATGCCGAAGTCTGAGCCCCTTCCCCGCCGTTTCATCACGCTATCCTCATTTTTAGTCTGAGTTTATCGCTTATCATCGCTATAAACTCAGAGTTCGTAGGCTTACCTCTTGAATTCTGAATAGTATATCCGAAATATGAGGATAAAACATCAACGTCACCTCTGTCCCAGGCAACCTCTATAGCATGTCGGATAGCTCTCTCAACTCTTGAGGCTGTTGTTTTATTATTCTTTGCAACAGTAGGATAAAGTACCTTTGTAACCGAATGCATAAGATCCGGATCTTTTATTGAAAGTGCAATAGACTCTCTTAAGTACTGATAACCTTTGATATGTGCCGGTACACCGATCTGACGCATAATATCAGATATAACCATTTCCAGATCCGAATCTGTTCTTTCGTTTTGTTTTACAGGAATCTGCTCTGACCAACCCGAAATCTGAACTAATCTTTCTGCCATAATGTTAAGCTCAAACGGCTTTATAAAGCAGTAATCTGCACC
>JAZQUF010000212.1:0-10881 GCA_045631165.1 Acutalibacteraceae bacterium | reverse complement strand
ACCCTGCAGGGTGTCGGCACCGCAACCCGCTGATGCCGGGTTACGCCTGAGCCCCATCCTTTCCGCTGCCACGGACTTAAAATAAACACTGCAGGACAGCCTGTGGCTGTCCCGCAAAAAGCTTTAATTTTATCTGACCGTTATCATACAAACAGCCGTATACCCTCCGTCTGATGTTGTTGCCGTTATCTGACAAACACCGGGTGAAACAGCAGTAACCTTACCGCTTGAAGAAACAGTTGCAACACTCTTGTCTGAAGTAGTCCACTTAATATTCTTATTGGTAGCATTAGTTGGTGAGAATGTAGCCTTGACGGTAAATACTGCACCCTTATCTGCCAGCACGCTTGTTTTATCAAGCTTAATTCCGGTAACAGGAATATTTTTAACAGTTATCTTGCATGTTGCAGTTTTACCGTTAGCTGCTTTGCAGGTAATTGTAGCCGTGCCGTTTTTGAGAGCTGTTACCTTACCGTCTGCGCTTACCTTAACGATCTTGGTATTACTTGATGACCAGGTCAGACTCCGGTTTGTCGCATTGCTTGGAGTTATTGTTACCTTAAGATTAAGCGTATCCCCCTTGCTCAAGGTAGCAGAGGTTTTGTTGAGCTTTATCTTTGTTATGGTAATCGGATTGACTTTGACAGTAATCTTTGCCGTCAGCTTACCCGTATTGGTTGTAACAGTAATAACAGCACTTTCACCCGCTTTAAGCCCTTTTATCTTACCTGCTGAAGTAACCTTTACAGCTTTCGGATTGCTGGATGTCCATGTAAGTGATTTATCCGTAGCATTCGAGGGCTTGATCACAGGCTTAAGGGTACGCACTTCGTTGTATTCAATAGTAACAGTTTTTGATGAGAAGCTGATTGATGATGGCTTTACCTCTTTAACTGTAACCTTACATTTCGCTGTTGTGCCGTTATCTTTTGTTTTGCAATAAATATATGCTGTGCCCGGGGCAACCGCTGTAACCTCGCCATAGGCATCAACTGTAACAATATTTTTGTTGCTTGTTGACCACTTCACTGTTTTTGTTGTAGTGTTTTCAGGTAAAACTGTTGCATCAAGAACGAATGATTTTCCATCATCAAGTGTAAGAGTTGTCTTATTCAGCTTAACCTTTTCACTATAGATTATCTTGAGCACGGTTACCTTACACTTAGCTGTGTGCTTACCGTTAGCCGTTGTAGCTGAGATATATACGGTACCGGGCTTCTTACCTGTTACCTTGCCGTTTTTATCAACAGTAGCTATCGCAGTATCACTTGACTTCCACGTTACGCTCTTATTTGTTGCATTTTCGGGCATAATAGTGGCCTTGAGGCTCTTTGATTTAGTTTCGTAAACCTTGAAGGAGGTCTTATCAAGCTCAACTCCGGTTGCAATTACCTTTACAGTGATTGCACAAGTTCCCGTAACCATAGGATTATCTTCAGATGTGCATTTAATTATTGCATTACCTGCTGAAACAGCCTTGACGTTGCCTAAAGGATCAACAGTTGCAACCGAAGGGTTGGTACTTGACCACTTTACATCCTTGAATGTGGCACTTGTCGGTGAAACATAATAAGCAAGAGTCGTTTCAGCTTCACCGTTTGTATAAAGAGTCTTCTTTGTAACAGGATCACCGTCAATACTTAAAGTAATCGACTGCACCGCTGTCTTTTTAATTACATTTATAATACATGAGGCTGTAAGACCGCCCACATTTGTTTTAGCTGTGATTGTGGCGGTTCCTGCGCCCACACCTGTCACCTTGCCGTTCTGATCAACAATTGCAACCTTGGTATTGCTGGAGGACCACTTGACACTCTTGTCATTGGCTGTTTCCGGATATACTATAGCCTCAAGAGTCACACTCTTTGTTGTATATATATCGCGCTCTGTAAAATCAAGCATAACTCTGTCGGGCTTTGTTGTAACACTTACTGTACAGGAAGCCTTGAAGCCACCGATTTCGGTTTTGCAGGTGATAACCGTATTGCCGTTTGAAACACCCGTAACAACACCATTTTCATCTACAGAGGCAACATCGGGATCAGAGCTTTCCCAAGTGAGATTTTTATTTTCTGCAGTCTCAGGAATAACATTGGCAATAATTTGCACAGCTTCTCCGACATAGGTATCAACCGATGTTTTTTCCATTCTCACACCGCCGGGCTTTTTACCGACACCGATAAGGGAAGCCGGGAAGTTATTAGCCCAGAGACGCTGACAACTTTCTGAGGGATTCATACCATCGACGCTGTATTCGGGAAGCAATGCATCATTATCAAGAGGATTTGCCGATATATCTGTCAGATCAACATATCCGTCATGTTCATCTGTAGTGGCAAGCCAATCATTGACAGTCTTAGCTATCTCCCAGTCCTTCTGAAACTCTTCTTCACTTCTGACATACTGGGGACCTTCATCAAAATAATCTCTTGTATTGCCCTTCCACTGGGTAATGCTTACGGCAATTACTTTTATGCCTTCATTGTGACAAAGCTTAAATAATTTGCTGTATCCGTTGATGATATCCTCTGCTGTAGGCTGACGCATACCCGGATACTGTGCTAAAATGTCCTTTGAAACAGGGTACATAATATCGTTTGCGCCAATTTTAATAATTACATATTCTACGCCCTGCTGCTCTAAAACATCTCTGCTGAATCTCGACAACAGCGAATCACCGTATATATATGAACCAAGACCAAGACCCTTTGAAAGAAGCATATTTCCCACAAGACCTTTGCCTACCACACCTATATTTTCAACGTTATACTGCTGCTGAATAGCCTGAGCAAGGTACTCCGGAAAATCATTTGCAACAGTTGAGTCACCTGTAACAACCACACTATAAGCAGAAGCATCGGTGAGCACATCAACAGCTGATACTGCAGGCACAAACTTCAGAGAATTATATGCAAGCTTAAGATCAATACTGCCGCTTCCGGTAAAGCTCTCTAAGATTTTCGATACAATATCAAGCATTTCCTCTTCGTCGAAAACATTTTTCAGCAAATCATAGTCTTCAACCCTTGTGGCATCACCTGTTGTAAAATATGATGTAGCACCGGAAAGCCCCATAGTACCGACATCCTGATATTCATTTATAAAAATGCTCAGAGCTATGGGCTTATTGGCTGTAACGGGAAGTGAAATGGGATCTGAATAAATTTCTTTTCCGGGCTCCACGCTGACATCGGGAGATCCGTCATTAAATGTAACTATTTTAATAGAGTTACCGTCTATTTTTGTTTTCCCTTTACTGTATGCAGCCGTGATGCCCTTGATTTTAAGCGGATTTTCACCGTAAAAATTTGAGAGCTTTATTCTGAATTTATCACCGCTTGCAGTAGGATTGATAACAATCCTGACAGTAACATCACCCACAAGCGATCCGACAGCGCTCATACCGTTCATACTTATCTCAGCAGGTGTTGTACCCCAGGCAGTTATCCATTTCTCTGTTTCTTTATCTGCTGCAGATGCCGTTACCGACGAGAATGCTACCGTCAGAGCACAGACAAAAGTTGCAAAAAAACAGACAAACATTTTCAGATATTTAGTCATAGTATTATATTCCTTTCATAAAGTCACATACGGCAAAAGACTTTACCTTAACTGCAGTTCGATCAGAACAGCACATTTCTGCCGAAGACCTTTCGTGAAAACAATTGTTATTTTTTATTGTTCTTAGGAGACTGTTTTTTTGTCACAGGTTTTGCAGAAGCAGATCTTTTTACCGTAGCCTTTTTCTGAGGTGATTTTTCAGGCTGAGTATTCTTTGCTGCAACTGCCTTGGCTATCTTTTTATCCCAACCGTAAAACTTAGACATTATGAATGCAAGATACCCTGCTGCCGCAAGGAAAAGTAAAATCGTAAGCATCATAAAAGCTGTTGAACCGACAAGATCTGAAAGCTTTGACATAATGAGACCCGTAAAGCTTCTTTCAACGGTCTGTGCCGCAACAAGGTTTACTGTCTGAAGCTCGATACCTGCATAATAGACCTTAGCCTGACCCAATACCTCACCTGCCTGCACGGGAGCTGTGATGTCCTTCTTTACAGAGTCCTCAACTATCTCAAACATTACCGATGCAGGTGTTACATTCGAAGGCACAAGCGCAGAGGTTTCTTTTTCAGGCACGAGTCTTACCTTATCGGTATCCTTACCTGCTCTGACACTTACAACTGCAATACTCTGATCAGGTGAAGCAATAACTCTGTAGCGGATATTTTCATATACCCAATTCAGCATTTTCTTTATGTCTGTGAAGCAGCTGTTTTCTTTTACACCATCACTGTCAATATCCTTGAGCTTGCCACCGAGAGTAACTGCAATATATGAATAACCGTCCATATTTGTTACTACAGCTGCACACTCGCCTGCTTTTTCTGTTGCGGTATATTTACCGCCTGTAACTGACTGATGATAATAATCGGCAATAGTAGATGTTTTCATCTTGTTGCCTGATTTAAATATTCTTTCTTCATTCTGAGAAGTAGCCTTAAGAGTCACGCTATCAGCTGAAACAGCCTCTGAAAAGGCAGGATAACCTACAGCATACTGCATAAACTTTGCAACATCTCTTGCAGTGGTATATTGTCCGTCCTCATCGAAGCCGTGGATATTCTTTATCTGAGTGGAAGTACAGCCGATTTTTTCTACAAGATTCTGCATTTCTGCCACAAAATTTTCTACTGAGCCTGATATTTCATAAGCAATAATACTTGCAGCGTCGTTTGCACTGTAAACCACAAGACAATTGACAAGTTCTTTCTTGCTTACCTTTTCGCCGTCTTTATAAGAAGCTGTTCTTACACCGTAATCATATTTGACAAGAGAAAGATTCTTCTTTGTTACAACCACGGTTTCATCAAGGTTGCCCCACTTTTCAATAGCGGTAACTGCCGCAAAGAGCTTTATAAAAGCAGCAGCCGGCATTTTCTTATCAGCGTTTTTTTCAAAGAAAACCGTATCATTATCCAGACTCTGCAGATAATATGCTGAAGATAAAAGCTTATCCGTTACCTCCTCACCTGCAAAAAACGCACCTGCGCTGAATGCACCCGCAAGCATAGTCAGCATTAAACCTAAAACAAGTAAAAATGAAACTGTTTTTCTCATTATAGCCACCTCATGTGTAATTTTTTTGAAATTTCCTATATATATTTGCAATAAGTAAAAAGATATGATAGAATAATAGGGCATATCAAGGTTATGTTATTCCTTATTATACCAATTCACCTTTGAAATGTACAGACCTATAAAATAACTTTTTGTTAAATCTATAAAAGAAACGGTTGTGAAAATATGATATATGTCACAGGCGACACTCACGGCATTGCTTCAAGATTCAATGACCCTCGTCTTAAAAGCTTAAAGCAGGGAGATACCCTCATAGTATGTGGCGATTTCGGCTTTCTTTGGAACGGCTCAAAAGATGAAATCAGCGTTCTTAAAAAGCTCAGCAAGAAAAAATATAACATCTGCTTTGTCGACGGCACCCACGAAAACTTCGATATGCTGAATTCTATCAAAATCAAAAAGTGGAACGGCGGCAAAGTGCACCACATAGCTTCAAACATCTTCCATCTTATGCGCGGTCAGGTATTTGAAATTGAGGACACAAAAATCTTCACTATGGGTGGTGGAGAAAGCCCCGACATCGACATCCGCTTTGAAATGGACACCTGGTCAGATCTTGAGATACCCACCCGTGAAGAGCTTGTTGAGGGTGTAGAAAATCTTCAGAAGTACGGCGGTAAAATAGACCTTATCATCACCCACGAGCCCCCTGCAAAAATCAAGGATTTCCTTATGCTTCATTCGGGCTCTGATGCCAGCATCACTGCTATCAACACCTATCTCGAAGACGTAAGCCGTATCTGCAAATTCAAGCACTGGTACTTCGGCTCACTGCATCAGGATAAATTCATTTCTTCAAGCCACACCTGTGTATTCCAGAACATCATCAATGCCAAAACAGGCGAAGTAGTTACACGATAAATGCAGAATTCAGAATGCAAAGTGCAGAATTGCGGTATAGTTTGATATAACAGCAACTCTCTGCCCGCCACATTAAGTTTAAGGAGATTTTTTTCGATGAAAAAGTTAGTAACCGCTATCATCTTAATCCTCTCTGTTACGATAATTGCTTTGGGTATTTTATCTTCACATCCTTTATTTTCCTGTGATATTGAAGTTCCCGAAGCCCATATTCAGGCAATAAAAAGCGAGTCAAAGGGACTCTATTCAGGCAAGCTTCCACTCGTACCGGTCTATGTCAAAGCCACTGACTATTCAGACGGCAAAGTATTCTATACAATTTTCTATTTCCCATCAGGCAGTGTGGATATGTCATACAGCGAAATTGACGGATACAACATCGAAAAACAACTGACTAAACTATCATAACCGTCTTTATGGCGGTTGTTTTTTTGTCAATGTAAACTCTTGTTGCGCATTTGTAAAGCAGTTGCGGTGGAGTTTTCAGACCCAAAATGCTAAAATTAACCTACTAAGACAAAGGAGGTTTTAATATGAAACTGTCAGAAAAAATTGTAAGTTTAAGAAAAGCCCGTAATATATCGCAAGAAGAATTAGCCGAACAGCTCGGTGTTTCCCGTCAGGCTGTATCCCGTTGGGAGGTAGGCTCTGCCCTGCCCGATGCTTCAAATATTCTTCAGCTCAGTAAGCTCTTCGGTGTATCTGCTGACTATCTTTTAAATGATGATTATAAAGGTGAGTCTCCTGCATCTATCAAGAGCAAATCCGTCGCTTCAATTGCCGGCACATTGGTCAAAAAAATCATCTCATTATGTGTGGCAGGCTTTGGATTTTTGGGCAATTTTGTGATATATGTAACATCGCGATTTGTGGCTGTAAATATCCCATACAAAACATATAATTATGAAACAGATTCTTATTGGTACACCTGGGGTGAGGGTTACAGCTACAGATATTTTATTAAAGAGTATCACCTCGAGCTTCTCACTGTAATGTTCTGGATGATGCTCATAGTCGGTCTTTTCATCGCATTTGTACCGAAAAATAAGTTTATGAATTCCATCGACAAAGCTAAAACATTTATCAAAGAAAAACTTCCTAAAAAGAAAGCAGAGTAAAACACAAACAGCAGACTACAAAACTCGTAGTCTGCTGTAATTTTTATTTCATTGCCCTCGCCGGGCAGGCGTCACTTTTGCCTTTCCCTCTTGCGGTTCCCAAAATTGCTTATCGGCTTGGAGTGCCGAGCAATTTTGACCGCTACGCCATCCTCACCTCGCTTCAACCACCGCAGGTGGCGCTTCGGTGACGATGCCCAAAAAGAATCAAAAACGCGATGATTTTTCTTAATCTTCGTCTTTATTGGGGAATAATGTTGCTCTGATCGATGCAGGTGAAAGTGCCTTTTTAAAGTGGTCAACAGTTCTACCGACTCTCACCTTAAGAGGAGGATCCCACTCACACTCATCAGCGGGCTTGATACCGATTTCCTTAAGATAAGGAATATCATTTCTGAGTCTGAGCTTGAAGTCAGCATAGTTTGCATTTTCGGGGTTCACCCAACCTCTTTCACCTACTGC
Source organism: Acutalibacteraceae bacterium (assembly GCA_045631165.1). GTDB lineage: Bacteria > Bacillota > Clostridia > Oscillospirales > Acutalibacteraceae > UBA6857. Next base: position 3,299 of record JAZQUF010000212.1, on the reverse strand, counting down.
AATCATTCTCGGGAAGCACATATAGCAAAGTCTGTCGAAGTCTTCAATATACTCTGTCCAGATGGGTGTCTCCACACCGAGAACACCCTTTCTGCCTCTCTTATCAAGCTTCTTGAGATAGGGCTCATAGGTATAGGTTTTCTTAAGCGGAGTCATGCCGTAAGGATAGTCGAGATAGTAGTGATAGAAGTCCTCGATAATAATTTTACCGCCCTCATTTGCATAAGCTTCACTCTTGTGACCTCTGTCCATCCAATCGCAGATGATACACTCATCATCGAGAATACCTGAGTTAAGGCTCTCATTCCATGCAAGCACTTCCTTGCCCTTGGATTTAAGATAAGCGATAATTCTGTTTGCAAAGTAGCCCTGAAGCTCTTCAACGTTGCTCAGATGCTCATCTTTGATTCTCTGCTGACACTTTTCGCAGTTGCACCAACGAGCCTTAGGCGCCTCGTCACCGCCGATATGTACATACTTGCAGGGGAACAATTCTGCAACTTCATCGAGGATGCCGAAGCAGAAATCAAACACCTCTTCCTTGCCTGCACAAAGAATATTCTTAAAGATACCACCTAATGTTTCAAGAGGTATCTGCTCACCTCTGCATGAAAGCTCAGGGTACGATGAAACAATAGCTGTAACGTGACCGGGCATATCTATTTCGGGTACCACTTCAATGAATCTCTCTTCACAGAATTTTACGATATCTCTGATTTCGTCTTTGGTGTAGTAACCACCATATCTTTCCATATTCGGTGAGCCGAAGCCGTGGCAGTCACGCCATGAGCCTTTTTCATTGAGAAGCGGATATTTCTCACTTTCCATTCTCCAGCCCTGGTCGTCGCAGATATGCCAATGGAAGATATTGAACTTATATCTTGCCGCAGCTTCGATATATTTTTTAATTTCCTCAACACTCTGCATATGACGTGATGAGTCAATCATAAAGCCTCTGTATGCGAATTCGGGAGCATCCTTGATGATACAGTGGGGTACCTTGCCCATATTTTTAATCTGATCAAGGGTTTTCATAGCATAAAACCTGCCCTTTTCACCCTTGGAGATAACTTCAACACCCTCAGCATTAATAATAATGCCATATTCTTCATCGCCGTACTTTTCATCGGCTGTATACCTGACAGCTGATAAATCTATATAGCTTTCTCCACCTGTATACTCAACCTTATTAATTCTCGGAATAACATTAAGAATCATATTTTCACCCTCTTGAATAAATTTGATTTTTCTTCCATCTAATTATACTTTATCCTTTGAAATATTTCAATAGTCGCAGGAATATTAATTACTATTATTTTTTTGCGGAGAGTTGCCAATGTACACTATTATCAATCTTCTTTGCGGCATCGGACTTTTTCTTATAGGTATGACACTGATGAGCGAATACACAACCGAAACCTTCGGTGAAAAGCTGAAGGATATTCTTTCTGCTCTGACTAAAAATAAAATCAGCGGAGTACTTACGGGACTCGCCGTTACCGGCGTCATACAAAGCTCCTGTGCAACCACGGTGACTGCCGTTTCCTTTGTCAGTGCGGGTATCCTGTCGTTATCGGGAGCTGTAGGCATTGTTATGGGAGCTAATATCGGCACAACCATTACAAGTCTTATTATTGCTTTCAATTTTTCGGATGTAGCTCCTATAGCTGTATTTTTCGGCACAGTTTTAAAGATGTTTTCTAAAAAGCAGAAACTTCAATCAGTGGGTATGATTATTATTGGTTTCGGTCTTCTCTTTATCGGTCTCAACACCATGTCCTCATCTTTTGAAGCAATGAAAGATAACCCTGATTTTCTGTCTTTTATATCAAAAACCGACGGCAAAATCCAAGGAGTGCTCACGGGCTTTGTTATGACGGCAATTATGCAAAGCTCTTCTGCAACCGTCGGTATCCTGCAGGCTCTTGCAATGCAAAAACTTGTTCCTCTGAGCACAGCTTTTTATATCATTCTCGGTCAGAATATAGGTGCTGTTATTCCTGTTATAATCTCATCAGCAGGAGCATCAAAAACAGCAAAGCAGGTATCCGTAATACATTTTCTGTTCAATTTTATCGGCACAGTTTTATTTCTTGTGCTGATGGAGTTTATCCCCTTCGGTAATCTTTTTTCCTTCACTGACAGCGACAGTATGAAGATTTCTCTTTTCCATATTGTGTTCAATGTTATTTCGACAGTTGTACTTTTACCGTTTTCCGATTTACTGCTTAAAATCAGTGAATTATTCACCCCGTCTCTTGTGTTTTACAGAAAAGAAAAATAGAGTATAAAAGCCCCTTTTTTATCTCATATTTTTCCTGTGTTTTTGTAAACTTATAGATAAAATCAAAGCCTTTTAGCATTTTTTTTATACAGCTTAACAAAAATGAAAAAAATCAGAAAAATCCATTCAAAAAAACGAAGTTTTGTTGTATAATAAATCCGTGAAAATTTAAAGATCAGGAGATATTGAAATGAGTAAAAGAATTTATGAAGGTTGGGAAGGTTTCGAACACGGAACCTGGGTCAATGAAATCAACTTAAGAAGCTTTATCAGACACAATTTCACACCTTACGACGGTGATGAATCTTTCCTTGAGGATCCCACAGAAGATACTCTTGAATTATGGGATCAGGTATTAGATTTAACCAGACAGGAACGCGAAAAGGGTGGCGTACTTGATATGGATACACATATCATCTCAACCATTACCTCACACGGTCCCGGTTACCTTAACAAAGACAAAGAAAAGATTGTCGGTTTCCAGACTGACAAACCCTTCAAGCGTTCACTTCAGCCCTATGGTGGTATCCGTATGGCAGAAAAGGCTTGCGCAGATAACGGCTATAAAGTAGACCCCGAAATCAGCGAGTTCTTCAAGGTGCACAGAAAAACTCACAACGCAGGTGTATTTGATGCTTACACTCCCGAAATGAGAGCTTGCCGTTCAAGCCATATCATCACAGGTCTTCCCGACGCTTACGGTCGTGGCCGTATCATCGGTGACTATCGTAGAGTTGCTCTTTACGGTGTAGACAGACTTATCGAGGACAAGGCAGAGCAGAAGGCAAGAACACGTTCAGCTATGTACTCACAGGTTATCCGTGACAGAGAAGAACTTTCAGAGCAGATCAGAGCTCTTGAAGAACTCAAGAAGATGGCTGCAAGCTACGGCTACGATATCTCAATGCCCGCAAGAAACACAAAGGAAGCTATCCAGTGGCTCTACTTCGGTTACCTTGCTGCTGTTAAGGAGCAGAACGGTGCTGCAATGTCACTCGGCCGTACATCAACATTC
>JAZQUF010000211.1:0-16049 GCA_045631165.1 Acutalibacteraceae bacterium | reverse complement strand
TGCAGTTTTTCTTTTATTTCCTCAGACATTTCAATAGGCTGCACTTTATACCCCTCACTATCAAAGGATATACGATTAAATCCACCGACAGCAGCTGCAATCTGATCCTGAACGCCTCCTGCTTCTGAGCACATTTCTCTTTCAAGATATATGGCTTCTTCAGCCAAAGTCATCTTATCCGGATATTCATTCCTCAAAGCATGCAGACTCTGCAACAAACCTACAGCAAACGCTGAACTTGAACCGATACCAGAGCAAGCCGGCAAATCGGCATCATAAGCTAACTGTATTCCATCAGTCGGCAAGTAGTTCAACGCGGATCTGACCAGTGGATGCTGAACATCGTCCGCAGCATTAAAGCGTTCAATCTTTGAATATGTAAACTGATTTTTATGCTCAAAGAAAGGTGGTAATTTTCTCATTGACAAATAGCAATATTTATCAATGGTTGTTGATAACACACAACCGCCATGTTCAGAAAAATAGTCATAATAGTCTGTTCCGCCGCCAAAAAAAGATATTCTGAACGGTGTTCGTGTTATAAGCATTGTTACTCTCCTTTTCTTTAAAAGTTATGCATCGTCGTATGATATACTCCTACACACACCAGCATTTCTGACATAGTATACGTGAAATATCATTTTGTAACGATTTATTTATATTGTACTTTTTCTTTATCCTTGGGAAAAAGTTGGCATAATAAGCAATCCTGAGAAACTCTAAACCGGCATAATAAGTTGATACAATGAATCCGATTAATTCACCGGTTTTTATTGATTGCAAAGCATCTGTTATAACCTTTTTGGCAAACCCGAATTTTTCTGTACCCGGTACATCAGTAGCAACAAAACTGCGCCACATATAATAAGCTCTAACAACCTTAATATCTATATCAGGTATAAGTGAATAGTTGTATTCCAGTCTCTCCATCGGGCTCTTTTTAGTGTATTCCCCGAGACTTTTAACCTCAGTATATTTTCCTTTTTCAACAAGGTCTTTATATATTTCAGAACCGGGAATAATTCCAAGATAATTGAGATTAATAAGACTAGTGTCAAGTTTATTTATCAACTCAACTGTTTCCTTAAGGTCCTCTGTTGTCTCATCGGGGAATCCTGCTATAAAAGAACCTATACATGCTATATCTGCTTGTCTGCAAGCACGGAATGTATCTTCAATTTTATCATAGGCAATTTTTTTATTTATCTTTTCAAGAACTGTTTTTGAACTTCTTCTCTCAAAAAGAATATTCTCTCAAGAAGATAATTATCTGAAACATCTTTATCATTAAAGGCATATGCAGCAAGTTGACCTGCAGTGTAGGGTATATGCGCAGACTTCCCGTAGGGATAGTTCACCTGAAAAAAATACAGTTTCTTTTTCATAAGCTTACACTCCTTTCCGATAAGTCAAATATGCATAATCATAGATATTACATTATACCATTTCCAACAACTTAAGTCAACAAAATCAGCTAAAAGTTTTGTTGTCGTTTTTTAGCATTGCAAAGCAGAAATCTTATAAAATGCAATAAAATAAACACCTGATTTTCACTGCATCAGACATAGATGAAAATCAGGTGTTTTAAAACCAGATAATGTTATCCTTATATTATCCGAATAGGCAAAACGTGGAGCTTTTTAGTTTTATTTATACCAACTCGCACCACTTTGTATAAAGAACATCAACGCTGGCTGTAATTAATAAATCTGTCCCCTTACAGAGCCATTCACTTAAACTTCAATCTCCCAACCATCAAGATTTCCTTTTATGCACTCTATATTACATTTTCCATCAGCAAAGCTGACCTTTGCCAATATATCGGGCAGACAAAGAGGCAAAGTAATATTTTTGTCAATAGGACTGAAGGAAATCTTTTTTCGCTCATAGTCAACAGCAAGTCCCGAAGCCCCGATCAGCGTAGACCAACTGGACATAGGTCTTGTGTAGTGATGCCCACACTCCCAATGATCCCAGAAACAACCGAGTCGCATCTGGTTATCATTTATTGACCTTATCTCTCTATCAGCAATATCTCTGGAGCCTACGGAAAGTGCAAGAGCTGCAAAGACATAACCTATACCCGTCCAGACAGCCTCCATCTGGCAATTTTTATAGGTATGTATGGTTGTTTTTTTGTTCTCAGGCACAGTAGCATTAAGTAAACCTTGCTCATTATCAAAGTTGCTGCTGAAAATTAGATCGACCACTGCTCTTACTCTGTCGTCGTGAATATTACCGGGAAGACCGGACATTCTGAGGAACCATTCTCCATCCAACTGATCGGTCATAAGAGATTCATCAACTTCATCTTTATTTCTCCACAGGTTATAATATTCACCATTCCACAGCTTTTCCTCAAGGGATTTTTTACCGTGCTCCAGAATATCATTCCATCTGTCAAAGCAGTCCTTATCCCCCGTTCTGTCGGCAATAACCGTAGCCGCCTTTAAAGCTGCCAACCAAAGAACAGATATATATGCAGGAGTTCCCGAAAAATTCCACGCATCATAAGTGTTACGCTTTGTATCGTAATCCGGAAGCCCGTCACCATCGGTATCAAGCTTCTCCATAGACTCCATAGCTCTTCTGACATTATCCCTCAGTGAGAACAGATATTCTCTGTCCCCGGTAAAAAGATAGTCGCGAAGCACCATTAAAACAAACTGCATATTCATATCCACACGGTCAAAGCCGTTATCGGTACGCTTCATATCAGGATAAAACAGGTGATGTACCCTGCCGTCTTTTCTTTGATATTCTGCCCCCATTTTCATCTGCTTTTTCTGCAAATCCGGGAACAGGCTGACAAGTGAAAATGATGCATGATATGTAATATCCGTGGTATGAAGACCACAGAAGCCTAGTCCCTCCCACAAGCCGAATTTTCCGTTTTTAAGATAAACGGAACTTTTTATCAAAGGCGAAAGATTTGAAGACCATGCATCCGGATAAATTGACGGCAAATCAGTTGAGTAAAGAAGCTCTGAAAAATCAACAGCGTTTTTATATACGCTGTCATAATTATCCGCAAGAAATCTGTTTGCATCAAGAGCACTTTTGTAGATGTTCTCATAGTAATGACCGAGGACATCTCCCTTTTTATTTATATGATTCGGGAAGTACCAGGTAAGAATAAAGCGTACCGTTTTCTTTTCGCCCGGCTTAAGCTCCAATTCAGAGCATAAAGCACAGGAACCGAAATTCTTGCCAATTTTAAGAATCTGCCTTAAGCAGCAACTAAGAAAAGCAATTTTATCCTCTCTTGTTGAAAGAAAATCAGGTTTAGAATATCTAATACGGCTGAGCAATGAGGCTCCAAAGGGATAAGCGGAGTATTCCTTGCACAAATTGTCCAGCTTTGCATTACTAAGCAGTGGCAGATTTAAAGGTATAGCCCTTGGCTTGGTGCCAACCTTACTGTCGGGAAGTCTTCCTGTTTCTCTGAAATTGAATAAAAAGGATTCCTGACTTACACCAAATTTCGAGCCGGCTATATACTCTCTCATAAAACGGTAATAGTCTGCAGTAATATATGATTTTTCACCATCCCCGTTCACCGAAAGGCAGAGATTTCCGCAAGACGGTGACTTGGTAATTTTTTCAGGCTCTATATGAATTCCGATACCGTCAGCAACAGTATGAAGAGAATTTTTATTTCCCTCTTTTTTGTTGGCAAAATTCGGCTCGAGAGCACTGAGAAGGCTTATATCAAGGGTGCTGTCTGTAGGATTCTCCACAGTAAATTCCATATAAAAACCCGGAGTTGAAGAAACGTCACTGTTATGAGGCACAAAAGGCGATACCGCCTTCATACTGAGCTTACAAGCCAACGCGCTATCCGAATACTTCAGCTCGCAAAACGGAAATTTGCCGTCAAACTCAATTTCCTCGATGGGCTTATTCCAGGAAAACATACGATATGTAAAATCATCAGCATCAGTTTTCATACCCAGCTTACGGATAATCGGATTTCTGTTATCCCTTTTTTCACGAACCCAGAAGGACAAGGCACCTATACTGTCCTCTCCGTCATCAACCTTATCCTCATTACATCTTTCAGTAAGTCTGGGCTGATTGGCTATAAGCCAATAATGAAACTCTCCGTCAGGAAGAAGCTCTACGCTTCCGCTTCCGATACCACCTAAAGCGATACCGCTTGTATGTGATTTTTTTGCTTTAACAGTAGCCATAGTTCACCTCTAAACAGCGATTATTTTTTAGACATTGATTATTTTATTTTCAGGCAATTCAATAACTATTATGAAATAATAACCGTAATAAGATTATGACAGATTCCTGCTAAGGCAAAAAAATGTCTAACCTTTACATATCAATTGTACTATATATAAATTCTTTTATCAATAAATAACCGAAACTTTTTTGGTTTAATCAAATAAACAGCAACTAAATTATAAACAAAGATAAAGTCTCTGAGCATATTCGAATAAAAAGCGACCGAAACATCCCCCTTTTGATTGGTGAAACGTTCTATAAATCGGGTTTTTTCTTTACATATATTCTATTTTGTGGTATTCTTTAACCGATATAAGTTTTATCCGCAAGGAGAATATTTATGAGTAAAAAACACTCACTGAAAATCAGTACCCCTGACACTGATATTAACCGTTGCCTTGATGCTGCCATACATAATGTATCTCATATCAACACTGTATATTGCAGCTACAGACGATACAACAAAACCGGGCTTCTGAATCACCACTATATGATTCGCGCAGGAAGAAACTACAAAACTCCCTGGACAAGAGATGCTTCAATCAACACCTGGCAGGCAATGAATTTTATCAATCCCGAGGTCTCCCGCACAACTCTTCTCGCAGTCTGCGATATAAACGAAAAGGGTGAACCTGTTATTCAGCCTGATGTACAGGTCTGGGATCAGATAGTGTGGTCAATCGGCGCATATAATTATTATCTTTTAACAGGTGATAAAGATTTTCTCAGAATCTCTCACGGAATAATCGGCAGAGCTCTTGAAATTCATCGTAAAAGCAGATTCAATAAAGAATATGGTCTTTTTGTCGGTGGCTCTTTTTTCAACGACGGCATTTCCGGGTATCCCTTATCCTGCCACCAGCAAGGTCTTAAGAATTCCTTCGCACCGACACACCCGGATGTGGAAACATTGATGTGCCTTAGTACAAACTGTCTTTATTGTGAGGCTTACCGAATTTACGGTGAAATGTCAGAGTATCTCGGACTTACTGAAAAGTCAGCGGTCGCACGCTTGTACAGCAGTGAACTTAAGTATTCAATCAACAAGCATTTCTGGAACGACAAGCTTAATCGTTACAGATATATTCTTTTTCCCGATGGCACCACCGATGATTCTCAGGAATTAAGCGGTCACGCTTTCTCGGTGCTTTTTGATATCTGTCCCACAGAAAAACAGCTGTCGCTTTTTGAAAGCCTAGTAACCTCTGACGGTGGTACAGTTTCGATATGGCCGCCTTTTGAGGGCTTGTACAGCGACAGCAAACCCGGCCGCCACAATAATGTTGTCTGGCCTTTTCTTAACGGTCTGATAATCGAAGCTGCCGCAAAGTGTGGTTTTTACATTTTTGCAGGTGACGAACTAAACCGGATAACTACCTTGTTCAAAGGTAGTAAGTTTAAGCTTTTCGAAATTTACAGTCCCTATACAAAAAAGCATTTCGGCGGCTGGCAGATCGACAGAGTGTGGGATTCCTGCCGTGACCAGACATGGTCTGCAGCCTGCTACATCGGCTCATTCATTCACGGCATTTTTGGAATAAAGGTACAAGAAAAAGGCATCACCTTTGCCCCGTGCGTTCCTAAAAATCTCAGAAGCTCTGAACTTAACGGTTTAAGAATCCGAGGAATAGAATTATCAATCAAAATCAATGGCTACGGTAACAGAATTGATAAATTCATTCTTGACGGAAAAGAATGTGAACCATATATAGTGTGGGATAACAAAGCTCATAGTATCGAGATAATTTTGGGGTGAATTCAAACAAAGCTATAACCTTTTAACGATACCCCCACAATTTAACGATTACCCACCTACACCACCCCACAATTTCATACCCAACTACACAAAAACAGCGTTGCAGCAGGTACACACCATACCGATACTGCAACGCTTATTTTTATAACCCCTTATGGCACAAGGGAAAACCGTAATAAAACAACAATACCACCATCGATACGATTGTATCAATAGTGGTACTAGATTTGGGAAATCAACCCTTATATACTGAAAAACAACGCAAACCTGAAAACGTTGCAATTTTAGAATCAAGAAAAATAGATTTCGACTTAATCCATACTGTGCTTTTTACATTCCGTTGATTTGTGTCTGTCTGAACATCGCTTTATTAAAGCAAACGGAGAGATCTCCAAAGAAAAGACAGCTGAAATCCTTGACGGTTATTTCCTTGGTCGGAATGATGGGATGTTTACCTTCGTAGGAGTCGAAGGTGTGCAGGGGATTTACCGGTGAGAAAAGATAATTGATGCCCGATCGGTGAATGTAGAATCCGTCAATTTCAATTCTTTCGGGCAGGTAGCAGGTGTATCCGAAGTCGTGATCCTCTGTGTTGAGAGCAGTGATAATGCCGACTGATACAACACTTGGATAAAACTCGCAGTTACGGATAATGAGGTCGCCGTTCCATGTTGAGCCGTAGTCTGAGCGTAGCTCAATGAAACTACTTGCCAGAACGGTTGTATTTTCAATTAAAGCTGTTCCGCTTCCGATAAGCTTGATTCCGTGGTGACCGAGAACGGAGTTTTTAACCGTTGCATTAAGTACTCCCTGATGAGCATCATAGCGTGAAAGGGCACAGCCGTCATACATCAGATTCTTACAGTAATTTGTGCCTGCAATTCCCCAATAAATGATGTCAGTTATGTCGTTTGTCTGTTTGCAGTTGATAAACTTTGAATTAACTGAGTATGCGGCACCGATATCATAAGAGCCCATCTGTACGGGTGTTCCGGCAGAGCCGATGGTGATATAAGTTTTGTGTCCTGTAAAGGTGCAGTTTTTTACCGTTACGTCGGCACAGCAGGAAAGATAGATAAAGGCTGTATAAGGAGCACCTGACAGCCCTTCATTTTCAATGTCATGGTAAACACCATCTATTACCATGTTTGAACGGCTGATGGCAATACCTCTTGCGTAATAGGTGTATTCCGAGGGACCGTTGTTTGCAATGGTTGTAAATCTGCCGCCTCTTATGGTTATTTCTTTGCTGTCAATCGGATATGCCGTTGCGGTGGTGATTGAGTCAAAATCCCAGAGAAGTGGAGTATCGGGTGAAATGTTTCCGTTTTCATCAACAATGATTACATCTGTCTGATTGTTGCCGGAATCCTTGTTTGCTCCTTTTCGTATGTAACGCTTTACGTTGGAATCCGTAAAGGTAACCAGGCTTTTTACAGGGAGGGTTGTGCCGATATTATCCGCATCGGCTTTGACAGAGGAAACTGCACCGGTTATATCTATTGCACCATACGACGGCAAAGCCTGAAAGACCCATGCATTTATGTTTTCAACGGCGGTGTCGTCGATTATAAAGCACGAGGTTGACCAGTCGGTATCAGTCATAATGTAGGCGGTTTTGTTTGCTCCGCTGATATAATATGTAGCAGTTTCATTTGCAAAAACACTCAGGCCTGCTGCGTTAGCGTATGCGTGGGTTTTTGTAATGGCATCAAAATCATCGGTTTTTCCGTCTCCAACGGCTCCGAAAGCTTCATAGGTTACGTATCCTGAGAAGGATTTGCTGAATTTGTAACCATCCGTGAAGTCAAAGATGTTCTGTGAGTTCAGGAGAATTTCATTTGAAAAAGCGGTTATTCCTCTTGAAATTCCCGTCAGTGAGCTTCCGGTGATATAAACACTGCCGTTTTCAACCACAAGGAGAAAGTCAGATGTATCCATAAGCTCTTCGTTGATTATAAAGGCTTTTTCTTCAGCTTTTCCGGTTATTTCAAGTCTTTTTCCGCAAGCCTTGTAAATCTCGTCGGAAAGGGTTTGTGCAGCATTGCCGAAGACAGTGCCCTTTGCGCTGTCGGGAGTGAAAATGCGGTATTCGTCAACAGATACTCCGTTTATGGTTATTTCGCTGAGGGGTCTTACTATATACGGGCTTTCGTAGTTACCCTTTGCAAGCTCGCTGTTGAGCTCGCAGCCGGAGGAAATCTGCGAAAACGAGGCGGAAAAAAGGGTGAGAATGCTCATTATTGTTGCAATTATTCGTGAAATCATTTTTTCATCACCTTTATCTCTTTTTTGATATTATAGCATAATGATAAATATAATACAATAATCGGTTTTACCAAAAAAACAAGTGAAAGAAGCTGAAAATAAGCCCGGATTTTAGGGAATACTGACAAAGATTATACGATGCAACAAAATCAACTATCGTTGCATTGTATCAAATAGAGGTTATACAAGTGAGAACATCTTAATAATTACCTTATTTGATGAAATTTCTTTGCAAAGCAACGACAAAACATCAAAAAAGAGGGTTTAAGTTCGGTCACAACCCGTTTGAAAGATACTACTATGTATAATACAAATTTCACTGCAGTTTTTTACTGCAACGCAAAATGGATGAATGTTGCAGTAAATCTTATTGGATATAAAACTATTATTTACTGTGAATGAAATTTAAATTAAAAGTGCTTTTTATACAAAAATACATAATGACACAATCTTGCGAAATGTTCACTTTTTGTTAATAGATTAAAAAATATTAAGAGATTTATTGAATCAATACTTTTGTTGTGATAAAATAAAAAAACTCTGTTTGCTATATACAATTGGATTTTTACAGATGAAAGATTTACGGTTGTTGAAAAGCAAGCATGTAAATAAACGGCGGATTAGTAACCCGTCGAAAATACAGGAGTGTATAACTATGTCAAAAATCAGAAGAAAAGCTTCGATAGAAAAGCCCTGGCTTCAGTATTATCCCGAATCATTAAGAAATTTTGTACCGTCAGAGGATACCCTTACAGATTTTATTCTTAAGCATAACGGTCAGCCTCATAAAGAAATTATTGAGTATTACGGCAGACGCTTTACTCTTGATGAAGTTTTCGTTCAGGCAGATAAGGTAGCAAAGGGTTTTGTAGCTCTCGGCGTAAAGGAAAACGACAGAATTGTTGTTTTCCTTCGTGCAGTCCCCGAATTTATCTTTGTGCTTCTTGCTGCGGAAAAAATCGGTGCGGCAATACTTTGTCATGACGGTGAGCCTGAAGAAAAGGCAGCCGCTATTGCTGACGCAAAGGCAAAGGTTGCTGTTTGCTTCGACTTCGTTTCAGAAAGTGAAGAGAAGGTATTCTACGATAATTCAGATCTTGAAAAGCTTGTGCTTGTTTCACCCTACACTTATGCCGAAAAGTCAGAAATTCCCGACTACGTTGAAAAGAGCATCAGCGCTCTTTATACTGAAAAATCAGCTTGTGCCAAGGGCAGTATGACCTGGGAGGAATTCCTTGCAAAGGGCGAGAGTGTAACAGAAGAAATTGAAGTTGCCAAAAATCCCGACAGACCCCTTTACTGCTCATATACCAGTGGCTCAACAGGTCCTTCGAAGCAGGTTCTTCACTCTGCACGTACAATGAATGGTGTGTTGGGTCAGCTTGTTATTCCCGGTGGAACAGGCTTTACCCTTAGAGTGCTTCATACACTTTTACCACCGGCACTTGTTGCTATTGTAAACTCAATTCTTCTTTATAATATTGCATCAGGCAATTATCTTATACTCAGTGCATTCTGTGATGCTGATGATATTGACCTTGAATTTATGCGCTGTAAGCCCAATCAGATGATTGCCGTTCCTATGATGGCAGAAATTCTTATGAACAGCAAAAGAATTCCCGAAGATTATCCTATGAACGATCTTTTCGTTATTGGTGGCGGTGCTGACCCCGTACATAATAAGTGGCTTGAAAACATACAGGCTTACCTCAGAAAGCACGGCTCACCGGCTGTGTTCTCAATGTGCTACGGACTCAGTGAGGCAGGCTCAACTGTTGCTAATCCTCATCCCAATCAGGATTTCAGAAACTGCGGCGGTGGTGTGCCTATGAGAGGCACTACAATTTCTGTATTTGAGCCCGGTACACAGAACGAGCTTGACTACGGTCAGGTAGGTGAAATCTGCACATCAGGCCCTTCAAATATGATAGGCTATGGTACTGCCGAGGATACAGCAAAGACCTTGCAGCGTCACGCTGACGGCAAGGTATGGGTGCACACAGGTGACTACGGTTGTATGAATGAGAGCGGGGAGCTTTTTGTGTACAGCAGAGGTCTTAACAAGCGCTTTGGCGGTGGATATCTTTATACAACAATTATGGAAAATAAGGTTGTTGATATTGAGGGAATCAAGGACTGCTTCTTTGTTATCACTTCCGATAAAGAACACGAAGGTTGCTTTGTGCCTTATCTTTATGTTGTACTTGAAAGCGGTGTTGAGCTTAAGGATGTTGAAGCAACAATCCGTGCAAGGCTTGAAGCTTATGAACAGCCCGTAGAAATTTTTGTAACAGAGAAGAGAGAATATTTCCACTTCAAGACAAACCGCAGAATTCTTGCTGCAAAGCTTTTGAAGGGTCAGCACTGATTTTATCTTTGGTTACCGCCGTGAGCGGTAACCAAAATATGATCTTAATGTACTTTTCGGCAAAATTGAAAAGTCACTTACAATATGGTCAAAAAATCCCAAAATTATAGTTGGCGAAATATTAAACAAGACAGAAGTCGACCGGGAAGAAAAAGAAAGGAAAACCCAAACGCCAACTTTTTAACGATACCCCCATAATTTAACGATTACCAACCTATAACAAACCACAATTACATACCAACCCACACAAAAACAGCGTTGCAGCAGGTACACACCATACCGATACTGCAACGCTTATTTTTATAACCCCTTATATCATAAGGGAAAACGGCTATAAATTAACAATACCACCATCAATACGATTGTATCAATAGTGGTACTTTCTTTGGGAAAGACTTCGTTAATTAATACAATGCAACGGTTTTTAATAGTGTTGCAATTTTAATCCACTATAGTTTAAGTCTTTTCTTAAAAAATATTGAAAGATGCTATATTTGCCGGACAATTATGCACAACAAAACCTCCTGTTATTCAACAGCTATACGCCCTTATAACAAGAGGTTTAAATATGTATTTTATGTTACTCCATCTTTTCAAAGATAAAAGTTTCACCCTCAGTGCCGTAGAGAATCACACCACCGCTTACGTGTGTCAATGTAAGCTTATCCGAATCTTCATCATAGCTCCATCTTAAAGTTATGTCTGTTTCGTACTTCCCGTCATTGTCGGCTTCACTTCCGTCAAAGCTGAAGGGGCCGCCGTACATATCAAGAATCATTTCATCTTCAGTCTCATAGAACCATGAGCCTTCAAAATATTCCAGAAGATCACTGTTGCCGTAGCCGTAACCGTAAGTAGCCATACCGTCAGATGTAAGCTCCATTGTAAGTGTAAGAAGCTCACCATTCAAGGTGTACTCGCCCCACCAGGAACCGATGAAACCGAGCTGACCTTCGTTGTTTTCGCCCTTGTCTTCAAAGTGACCGCCGATTAAATCATAAGGTGTGAAATCATAAATCTGCTGACCTTTGCTGAGTGTGCCGTTTTCAAGGCTCAACGAGGGATAGTATTCCTGTGTCTTTCCGTCATCAGTAGTGATTACAACCTGAATGTTTGGCATAATGTCGCTGATGTTGCCTCTGATAAAGACAGGTGTTTCACTGCTTTCTGCAAGATTTCTCACAACCGAGCCGTTGGCCTCTTCATCAAAAGCATATTCATTAACGGCTATCTTCACACTCTCGGCAGGTACAATGGCATAAAACTCACTTCCCTCTAAGGAGTGGAAATCCTTGCGTTTAATTTCGCTGAGGAATTTGTGTTCATCATAAATACCTTTATATTGAAGATCTTCGATTATAACACCGATATCCTCACTGTAATAACCGAGATAAGCAACACCGCAGAGATATCCCTCGTCTTTCATATACTTCTGAAACTCAACGAGTGCTTTCTCACTTTCAGATTGGGTTACAGGTTCTGTGGTTGTTTCTTTTGTTGAGGGTACTGTTGTGGTCGGATCTTCACCGCCGCCACCGCAGGATGCGAGCAACAGCAGACTGATAAGTACCATTGCAATAACCATAAACTTTTTCATATTACTCTTCCTTTCACGCCCAAGGATTTTCACTTTCAGGCTTGCGGATATCAGCTAAAAGATATTGCTCCCAGAGGTACCACTTGCCGTCTTTAGCGAGTCTGAGCTGAACGCTTCTCGGACTGTCTGCACCGCCCGATGTAAGATAAAGTGTTGCATAGCCCTCATTCTGATATGAGTATGGATTCTCACTTACAACTATTGAATAAGGCTCCGAGGGAAGATAGTTATTATTTGGTGTTGCTCCGACAAAATATGAGCGGGGCACATAATCTTTATCTCTGAATCTGTCAGCAATAAATTGCTTATCCATTACACTGAGCGGTCTCGGGCCTCTTAAAAAGTCCAGCATCTTAAGTGACATATCTTTGTTTTCAGGATAAAAACAGAAAGCAAGTACGCTAAGAGCCGCAGTGCTGAAGGGATTATCCATTTTTGCTTCAGGCAAAGCCGTGAAAGCTTCGTAGCTTTCGGGAAGTGAGCTGAAGGTTATCTTAACACTTTTGTTTGTGCCTCCCTGAACCGTTTGAGGTGTGGGAGCAGGGTTAGTCTTTAATTTATCGAAAAGTCCCATTTTGAGCCTCCTGATTAATTTTCTTCCTTCTTTTTAACAACGATGCAAACAACACCGCCGCCGATAAAGAGAGCTGCAGCCACAAATGCGAAAACATTTCCCGCTTTATTGTTGCTTTCATTCTTTGCAAGTACATCATCAAAGCTGAGAATACCCTCAGTTGAAGCTATCATACCCAATGAATCGTCTCTTGCGATTGCACCGTTTTTCTGAACACCAACAAAGGTATATTCGAGTTCACCGTCCACAGGCATAATTCTGTACTTATATCTTACTGCACCTTCATATTCGTCTTTATAGCGTGTGTGTCCACCTTTATCGTCACTGATATAAACGCCATCGGTAACAACATAAGCATAATAATCCATTAACCCTGCTTCTTTGAGATCACCAGCTTCAAAATCACTGTAATCAACACTTACAGGAAGACCGTTGAGCATACCCTCATAGAGCTTGAATTCACCGACCGAACATTCTGCTGTGAGTGTCTGAGTCACTCCGTCAACCATCCACGACCAGTCATAGCCTACATCTGCAGACTTTGCACCCACAGCATACCAGCTCTGCTTTGATGCTTTGATAGTCGGAAGCTCAAGTCCGGTTTCAGTATCAACTAAAGGCTCAGCATCAATTTTACCGGGTACAATAACAACCTTACCTTCATTTTCAGGATACACTTTTGCATCAGCAACATAAACTGCAGCTTCAAGCTTCTCTGCAGCTTCCGGAGCCTGACTCATTGCCTTAAAGCCTAAAAAAGCGGTAAATAAACCAATAATAATCAAAACTATACCAATAATTTTCTTAGCCATATTTTTCATCCTTTCCTAAACATTAAACGGTGTACAATTATATACACCGTTTAAGTCTTTTATCAGAAGCTCTTGTTTCCGCCACCGTGGGTACGGCCTGAGGAGCTTGTATGTGTTGAGCTTGATTCGCTCTTTACTTTTGGTGAGCTTGTTACATTTCTGTACATAAACTGATCATTCTGATAAGTGAGCACAACGTTGCCTACATAATCAGCAGCATCAGCCTTCTGTACCACTGTCTTGAGCTTTGAAGCCTGAATCTTCACAATAAGGAAAGCAAGACCGAAGCCAACAAGAATACTTACAGGTATCCAGATGATTGATATGCTTTCATCAAACGCACCTTCACATTCGGTTACAAAATTGTCAAATGCACCAGCAAAGTCACCGTTTTTGATGGGATTAATCATCATCTCAATGATACGATCAATTTCAAGATCAGTAAGAAGTTCGATACCCTTACCGTGAGTTGAAATTGCAAGATTGCGGTTACCGTCACCCTCACCTGTGTTGAAAACAACGATTAAACCGTCATCGTTTTCACCATAGCCGTAGCCATTGTAATCATAAAAATCGTCAGCGAAAGCCTGGGGGTCTTTACCTTCATAGCTATCAACTGTAATTGCACCGATTTCGATGTCATATTCACTGCCAAGAGCCTCAAGCTTTGCGATAAGTTCTGCTTCCTCAGTGTCTGTGAGCACATCTGCATAGTCTTCAACAAGGCTGAGAGTTCTGTCTGTTGGTACAAATTCTGTAACAGGTTCAGTTACATCATCTGCAGTATCTTCAGGCTCTGAAATGGCAGGAGGAGCTGCCTTAAGAATAGTATCAACCGCTGCAATATATGCATAAGCACCCTCATAATAGGTTTCTGTATAAGCGAAGGCAGACCAGAGAGTATTATTCTGAACATCTACCGGGAAGAGGTTTTCAGCTTCACCTGAACAGTAGAAAGCGTATTTGTTGTCGCCGTAGTTATATGTAAGTGCGATACCGTCTTCATACTCTGCATTAGCATTATATAAATCCTCACAGTAGCCATATGTACCCTCAGCACCTACACCGTCGATAACTGAAAGAAGCACACTGAACTCATAATCGTCTTCGATTTTCTGAGCGTAGGTTTCAAGACTGTTTATATCGCCTAATACATTTGTCCGATCAAAAATATGTGTGTTTGCCGCTGATACAGGCACAATCATAGTAAGGCAAAGAACAACAACTGCTACGATAGCAAAAATCTTATTTTTCATCATTCTTACCTCCTTACATATTTCCTAATGCCCAAAAGATACCATAAGCAACAGCACTCATTATTGGTGTAAACATTGCAACCTTCTTCCAGAAAGCACTCTTGTCAAGAGGAAGATCACCGACAAATTTACCTGTTTGACCGTTCATTGCAAAGGTATATTTTTTGCCGTTCCATGTGGTATTGAGAATCCACACGGGATAAAGAGCATATGCATAAGAACCGTTTGCTATATTAACCTGAGAAAACTGAGGAATTACCGATGAATACATGCGGTCTGCAACAGTCTTTTCAAGAGCTGAAACCGCACTGTTTTTGACTCTTTCGTTTGCTTTGGGAATACTTGCATTAAGGTCAACATCATATTTATCGGCAAGATAGCCTGCCATATATGCTGTGCTGAATGGTACTGCCTCACCGACATTAAAGGGCTCAATGGATTCCATAAGTGTGTCATCCATTTTTGATGAGCCGTCAACGGGAATATTATAGAAATCCATAGTACCGCTTCTGTAGCAGTCAAAAAAAGATGTTTCTCTGTAATTGTTATTGCTGTCTGACCAGGTGCGCACTCTTTCAGCCTTGAAATCAGCATCTGCAACTGCAGTGCCTGTAAAAAGCCAATGAGGTACATAAACGCCCTTGATTTCATCAATATGATTCTGGTCCTTGAAAATCTTAGGCACCATTTTCTTAGAAGCAATGTATTTGTTAAGAGCTTCCTTGGCCGCCTTTTTATCATATTTGAAGGGAATAATAAGGTCAGGCTTGAGACCGCCTTCAAACTGATTTGTCATAACAACGGGGTTATCACAGTAAGGGCATTTTGTTGCACCTGTTGTTGCATCTGCAACGATTTCGCCGCCGCAGGATTTACAGGTGTAAACACCCATTCCGCTTATTTCATCAGGCTGCCACTGAGCCGACTGTGAATTCCAATTGAAATTGTCCTGACCTGAATTGGCAACTTTCTGTGCGGCCTGCTCCATTGCGGCAACATCAAACTCTGCATCACAATAGGGACACTTCATATTCTGTGTGTTTGCATTAAATTCTATTGCACCGCCACAGCAAGGACATTTCTGTTCAAGTAAGGTTGACATTTAATCAACTCCTTTTATATGTTTTATCATTGAGTTATAAAGCTCAGTTGTTATTCCCATCCCATATTCGGGAATGATAT
>JAZQUF010000210.1:0-21880 GCA_045631165.1 Acutalibacteraceae bacterium | reverse complement strand
GACCTTCAGAATTCACAGAAGGTACTTCAGAGAATCGCATCACTTAAGAATAAAATTAAGGCTTATGAAGATCTGAAGACTGCATTTGAAGATGCACTTGTTATGATTGAGCTTTCAGACGAAGAGGGCGACCTTGATCTTCTTGAAGAGTGCCAGAACAGTGTTGAAGCTGTTGAGCAGGAGCTTGACAAGCAGATTCTTGCAACTCTTCTCTCAGGCGAATATGACAACAATAACGCAATCCTTACCTTCCACGCAGGTGCAGGCGGTACCGAGGCTCAGGACTGGTGTCAGATGCTCTTCAGAATGTACGGTCAGTGGGCAACAAAGCACGGCTTCAAGTTCACAACTGTTGACTTCCTTGACGGAGACGAAGCCGGTCTTAAGAGTGCTGTAGTTGTTATCGAAGGCGAAAATGCTTACGGTTACCTCAAGAGTGAAATGGGCGTTCACCGTCTTGTTCGTGTTTCACCCTTCGACTCATCAGGACGCAGACATACATCATTCGCTTCACTTGAAGTTATGCCTGAAATCGACGATACAGTTGAAGTTGAAATCAGAGAAGAAGATATACGAATGGAAGTTTATCGCGCCTCAGGTGCAGGAGGACAGAAGGTTAATAAGACTTCATCAGCTGTACGTCTTATCCACGAGCCTACAGGCATTGTTGTATCTTGCCAGGTAGAAAGAAGCCAGCATCAGAACAAAGAAGTTTGTATGAAGATGCTTAAGTCAAAGCTCATCGAAATCAAAGAAAGAGAGCATCTTGACAAGATTGAAGATATCAAGGGCGAGCAGAAAGAAATCGGCTGGGGTAGCCAGATCCGTTCATATGTATTTATGCCTTACACTCTTGCTAAGGACCATAGAACAGGTTATGAAATGGGTAACATCAATGCAGTTATGGATGGTGACATTGACGGTTTCCTCAATGCATATCTCAAGAAACAGTCACTTGATGCATTAAACGCTGAATAAGTAAAGTTTGTAGGATGTGGGACGGAGTCTCGCAAAGTAAATAATTTAAGGCAACCTTAATTGAGGTTGCCTTTTTAATTATTAATTTATTTTTTATCTTGTATTTTTTTGTCGGATACTGTATAATGTGCCTATCAGTACTCAAAATTAATAAGGAGAGTAGTAAAATGGAAAATAATGAAATTAAAAACCCATCACCAATAATCCAAGGTATTGTTATTGCACTTGTAATTCTTGTGCTTTTCTTCTCAGGTAATTTCCTTGGTGCTTTGGGTGGCAGACCCGACAGCGATGCAACAGAAGACACTCAGGCTGAAGATGTTATGCAGTCAACTGAAGCTCCCGCAACTCAGGCTCCCGTTACTCAGGCACCTGTAACACAGGCTCCCACACAGGCACCGACTCAAGCTCCTGCAGATTCATCAGATGTTACTACAACAGCCCCTGTTGCTGATGCTCCCTCAGGCGAAATGTCAAAGGCTGAAATAATTTCTCTTTTCAATGAGAGCGCTAACAGAGTTAAGACAGAAGCAACTAAGGTCGTAAAGAACTACGAATATAAAAGAATGCTCGAAGAGCATCTCGATGTTCCCTCAGCTTTAAACGGTATGATGGATACACTTATGGGTTCAGTTATGAAGGATGACCTCGAGCCTCAGGAATATACAGGCGAAATGATTATCGAAAAGTACCCCGTACCTCGTGAAACATGGTCAAGCCAGCTTACAGAAGCAGACGTAGTTGAAGCTACTTGTGTTGACAACGGCACAGAGTATGAAATCACACTTAAGCTTGTTGATACAAATAACCCTGTTGTTGGTAAGGGTGTAGCGGCGGCTATGGATACAATCACTGAAGAAGATAAAGCAGGCATCCCTGATATGGTTCAGAAGATGGATATGAGTTATTTTGACTGTGTGATCAAGTGTAAGATTGATAAGGCTACAGGCCGTACGACATGGTCAAACTATACAACTCCCGTTGTATTTGACTGCGAAGTTAAAATGATCGGTACACTTCCTGCTAAGGTTGGCTTCTCATTCGAAAAGGACTATACAATTACATACTAAAATGAAGCTTCATAAAAGAGTACAGGAAACTGTACTCTTTTTTTATGGTATCGGTAAAGGAAGGTACGGGGCTCCGTCGCCGTATACGGCGCGTGAGTGCCTTTAAGGCACTCACGGAAAGCACCGTAGGTGCTTTCACGGAGCCCCCTCTTCCCTTTAAATAAATCTTAAAATATCGTCAGCCGAAGCAACAAAAAAGTGGCGGGGAAACCGATGTTTCCTCGCCACACTTATATTGAAATTCAAAAATCCGATTAAAATCAGTTGTTGCCCATTGAGTAGTTGGGAGCTTCCTTTGTGATTGAAATATCGTGAGGATGGCTTTCTATAAGACCTGCATTTGTGATGCGGATAAACTGAGTCTTTTCTTTGAGTTCATCGATTGTTGCACAACCGCAGTAGCCCATACCTGCACGAAGACCGCCCATCATCTGATATACGGTTTCACCAAGAGTTCCCTTATAAGGTACACGGCCTTCAACGCCTTCGGGAACGAGTTTTTTGTTGTTAGCCTGGAAGTATCTGTCCTTGCTGCCCTTGTTCATAGCTGCAATTGAACCCATACCGCGGTAAACCTTATATTTTCTGCCCTGATAGATTTCTGTGTCTGAGGGTGATTCTTCGCAGCCTGCAACAAGTGAACCAACCATAATAGCAGAAGCACCAGCAGCAATAGCTTTAACGATTTCACCTGAATATTTGATACCGCCGTCGCCGATAACATTAATGCCGTACTTAGCAGCCATTTCAGCGCAGTCATAGATAGCAGTAATCTGAGGTACACCGATACCTGCAACGATACGTGTTGTACAGATAGAGCCGGGGCCGATACCAACTTTAACGCAGTCAGCACCTGCTTCAATAAGAGCCTTTGTAGCTTCTGCAGTTGCAACGTTACCTGCAATAAGTGAAATATTGGGGAATGCAGCCTTAACCTTTGAAACAGCCTTGAGGATATTCTGGCTGTGACCGTGAGCTGAGTCAAGAACGAATGCGTCAACGCCTGCAGCAACGAGGGGAGCTGCTCTGTCAAGTACGTCTGCTGTTGCACCGAGAGCTGCAGCGCAGAGAAGTCTGCCTTCTGTATCACGTGCTGATGTGGGATACTGAACTGCTTTTTCAATATCCTTGATTGTTACAAGACCCTTGAGGCAACCTGCTTCGTCAATAAGAGGAAGCTTTTCAATCTTGTGCTGCATAAGGATAAGTTTAGCTTCGTCAAGTGTTGTGCCGAAAGGAGCTGTAACGAGATTTTCTTTTGTCATTACTTCCTTGATGGGGATATTGTAATCTGAAAGGAAGCGGAGATCACGGTTTGTGATAATACCTACGAGCTTGCCGTTTTCACAAACGGGAACACCTGAAATACGGTAGGTATGCATTATATTTTCAGCTTCATAAACATAGTTATCGGGACCTAAGAAGAACGGGTTAGCAATAATGCCGTTTTCGCTTCTTTTTACCTTGTCAACTTCCTTAACCTGATCTTCGATTGACATATTCTTGTGGATTACACCAAGACCGCCTTCACGGGCGATAGCAATAGCCATTCTTGATTCGGTTACAGTATCCATAGCCGCTGTCATTACGGGGATATTAAGTCTGATGTTCTTTGTGAGCTGTGTTTCAAGACTTACATCTGCGGGAAGAACATTGGATTCTGCGGGAATCAGGAGGACGTCGTCGAAGGTGAGACCTTCTTTTACAAATTTTGAATTGTACTGCATAAAAGTCAAATCCTTTCTCTGTTTATTCAGCTTATTTTGATACTCTCGCTGAGAGTTAATTTAGCATTTTAGAACTTCTTTTGTGTCTGAAAAATATAATTGAGTAATTATAACATATTGCTCCGAAACTATCAAGATGTATTTTCAAACTTTTTACAGGATTTTTTTACCACTTTAACCTGTTAACAGAAAAAGTAAAGTAAAAAAATTTACAAAAATAAATCCAATTGAGAAATAAAGGGACTTTTCAACATAGTGAGTTTTGCACCTGTAAAAGGTTTTGCACACAAATACCATTGATTTTTAGGGAGGTTTTACACTTTTTCCACACAGTTTTCAACGTTTTCACGCTTTTAGTTGTTAAAAAGCCTGTGGAAAAAGTTGAAAACATAGTTATGTGAAAATTTAACATAAATTTTGGATAAATTTCTACATTTTTCGTTGAGGAGGTTTTTTAAGCTGTTTTAAAGAACAAAAAAATTAGCTGAAAATATTTTTTTTGCTCAGAAAAATATGTTTATTTTTCCTGGCAACGTCTTTGGAATAAACTCTGCCACATTACATAAAACTATTTTCAGATAAAAACAGAAAGGGACGAAGCGATATGATAAAAGGTGTGAACAGACAAGTTGTGGAGGTAAGAGAAACAGGGTGTGACTATTTTGAGAGAATTATCTTTTTTGTCAAGCCCGAATATGCCTGTCTGAGTGAGGGGAAAATCCGTGAAAGAGCAAGTCTTATTGCAGGTGGAACCACTTTGCCACCTCCTACCAAAATAAAAGACAACAGACTGACAGGCATACTGAAAATTATTTTGGCCACTCTTTGTGGACTTGCAACGGGAATAGCACTCTCAGTTATAATCAGATGACAGAAGATAAATATGCTCGGATAAGCTTAAAGGGTCTGTTGCACTGAGCACAGACCCTTTTTAAATTTACATAAGTGTATTTATGAATCTTTCGAATGCTGCAAGACCTTCTTCGGAACGCTTGTACACGCCTGCATGCTCAAGGCATTTAGCAAATACCTTTCCTGCTTCGTCTTTTACGATGGCATCAACATTTTCCTTTGTGAAGGCATAATTATCCTTGAATGATGCTACCCATTCAGCGTGCTTTGCTGTTTCCTCGCAGACAGTAAGGTTACTACCATTTATAATAGCGTCGCAAACCATAGCAAGCTCTTTTTTGAGTCTTGATGGAAGAACAGCAAGGCCCATAACCTCGATAAGACCGATGTTTTCTTTCTTTATATTGTGCAGCTCCTGATGGGGATGATATACACCGTCGGGATGTGCTTCGGAGGTGATATTGTTTCTGAGCACAAGGTCAAGCTCGTACTTATCACCGCGTTTTCTTGCGATAGGTGTGATTGTGTTATGAGGAACACCTTCTGTTTCTGCAAAGATTGCAGCTTCTGCATCGGTATAACCTCTCCAGGCTGTGAGGATAACGTCACCGAGCTCTACAAGTCTGTCTGTATTAGTACCACTGAGTCTGAGAACTGACATAGGCCAGTTAACGATGCCTACGCTGATATCTTCAAAGTCCTTGATTGTGTAATATTTATCGCAACCTGCTTTAGCCATGGGGAATTCGTAGTTACCGCCCTGGAAGTGCTCGTGAGCTAGAATTGAGCCACCGACAATTGGAAGATCTGCATTTGAACCCACAAAATAGTGAGGGAAGAGTTTAACAAAGTCAAAGAGCTTTCTGAAGGCGCTTTTATCTATCTTCATAGGAGTATGAAGGGAGTTGAATACGATACAGTGTTCATTATAGTATACATAGGGTGAATACTGGAAGCCCCACTGTGTACCGTCAATTTCGATGGGAATAATTCTGTGGTTCTGTCTTGCAGGGTGATTCATTCTGCCTGCATAGCCTTCATTTTCAATGCAGAGCATACATTTGGGATATGAGCTCTGCTTTGCATTTTTAGCTGCAGCAATAGCCTTGGGGTCTTTTTCAGGCTTTGAAAGGTTTACCGTAATATCCAGCTCGCCGTATTCGGTATCACATTTCCACTTGAGGTCTTTGATTATACGGTAGCGTCTGATATAGTCTGTGTCCTGACTGAGCTTATAGTAGTAATCTGTTGCTTCGAGAGGTGACTTTTCATAGAGGTCTCGGAATTTTCTTATAACCTCACTGGGTCTTGGCACAAGAGCGCTCATAAGCTTTGTATCAAAAAGATCCATACTGGTGATATCATCATTTATAAGATTATTTTCAACTGCATAATTCAAAAGCTCAGAGAGTACTGCTTCTAAATCCTCGCATACACACTCACTGTCATCGGCAGTGTACTCATCAATATGTAAAATTTCAAGAATTCGGTTTCTTGCAAAAATCTCATCTTCTTTTTCAATAAGGCCTGTTTCGAGACCGTATGCGATTAATTTTTTAATGCTTTGGCTAATCATATTTTTTCTTCTCCTTAAAATATATTTCCTTCACTATAATATACCATAAACCTAAGAAAAATCAATAGTTATCTGTGACAAACCCCGTCGTAATGAATAAACTGATATTGAAATTGTATTTTCGGAGGTTTTTCTATTATGAGAAAAGATTTTATGAGCTTTATGGGAGCCAATACTCCACAGGGCTTTGTATCATTTTTTGATGAGTTGTATAACCCTTATGAAAAAATCCGCGCTTATATAATAAAAGGTGGTCCCGGCACAGGAAAATCAACTATTATGAAAATGGTTGCCGAAGAAGGTCGTCGGCTTGGGTTTACAGCAGAAAGAATATATTGCTCGTCAGATCCTGACAGCCTTGATGCTATTATTTTTCCGGAATTAGGTGTGTGTATGGCGGATGGTACCTCGCCGCATACTGTCGAACCGAAATTCCCGGGTGCCTGCGAAAACATAATAAATACAGGAGCTTTCTGGGATAAGGATACTCTTTACCTTAAGGGTGACGAAATACGCTCTCTTACGCTGGAAAATTCTATTCATCATCGCAGAAGCTCAAAATATCTGAGTGCAGCAGGCAGCGTAGATGATGAAAATCTGAGGCTGACCTGGAAATACATCGATACAGATAAAATCGATAATTTTGCACTTCGCTTTGCTTCAAGAGAAACACCTAAAAAGAAAAACTCACAGCCGGGAAAACGAAAGAAGCGTTTTATCAGTGCTATCACACCAAAGGGTAGAATTTTTCTTGATGAAAGTATAAAATCTCTGGCATACAGAATCATCGGTATTGATGATGAGTATTCCGCTGTGTCGGGAGTTCTGTGTGAAAGAATAGGTGAAACCGCTATAAGAAACGGATACGATGTTATTTTCTGTTATTGTCCGATGAAGCCTAAAATGCAGTGTGAGCACATAATAATACCGGAAATGAAGCTGGCGCTTATAACAGTAAGATCTTCACATGTGACAGAAATAGAGTTTGACAGAATAATCCACGCCAAAAGATTTCTCTATGAGGGCATAAACGAACACAGCTCTTATCTGCGGTTCAATCGCAGACTGATAAGAGAGTTGACAGATGAAGCGATATCGGCGCTGAAAGATGCAAAAGAAACTCATGATAAGCTGGAAAAAATATATGCTGATGCAATGGATTTTGCTAACCTTGAAAAATATATTGATCGTTTGCACAAGGATATTTTTAATTAGGTTTACAACCGGAACTTTTTGTGATACAATTAAAAACAATTAGGAAAAATTAATTTCTATAAAAGCAAAAGGACGAAGAAGTTTATGAATAAGTGTTGGTTTGATTATAAAACAGTGATTCTTTCAGGTGCTTCAAGCGGAATTGGTAAGGGTATAGCGACAAGGCTTATAAAAGAGCACGGCTGTAAGGTTATCGGTATTGCCCGAAATGAACAGCGACTTCAAAATTTTAAAGCGGAGCTTGGTAACAAAGGCGACAACTTCACCTATTATACTTTTGACGTTTCTCAGGAAGAAAAGTGGCAGGAGCTTGCTGAAACCCTGAAAAAAGAAAATATTAAGCCTGATATACTTATCAACAATGCGGGTATTCTGCCCAAGTTTGATAAATTTATGAATTACAGCATTGATGAAATCAGAAAGGCAATGGAAATAAATTTTTATTCCTGCATTTACTCTATGAATGCTCTTATGCCTGTGCTTCTTGAATCGGATTCAGCAGCAGTTATAAACGTCGCATCCTCTGCGGCACTTTGCTCACTTGCCGGCACGTCGGTTTATTCTGCAAGCAAGTCTGCGTTAAAGGGTTTTACTGAAGCTGTCAGAGAAGAGCACAGAGACAGTTGTTATATTGCTCTGATTTGTCCGGGCTTTACAAAGACAGATATTTTCCGTAACCAATCAAAATCTTCGGATAAGGCACAGAAGGCTATGGATATGATAAGTACGGATTGTGACAGGATGGTAGATTATATCATCAAGGGTATATGGAAAAAGAGAGATAAGATGGTTCTTGGTATGGATGCACACTTTATGGATAAGGGCTATAAGCTTTTAGGCACTAAATGCTCTCTTATCAGCAGTAAGGTAATGAAGATTTCCGGCCTTGATATGTTCAAGAGCATCTTTGAATAATTCTACAGCGTATATATTGCAACGGAAGGTCTTTCCGTTGCTTTTTTGTTTGATGAGGAGGTCGGATGTGGCTCCGTGGAAACGCCTTTTATGGCGATTCCTGCGAGTGCCGGGCACTCGCACACCGTTCACGGTGACGGAGCCACCGCACCGGGCACTCACCTACAACTATATCTTGTGTTTCAATAAAAACTTCACCACAAGGCTGAAAAAATAATATCTTACTTCTGTGAAAAAAGATAAAAAAACATTGACAAATCTTGAGTTCTTGATATATAATGGTTCTCTGCAAGTTATGGCTTGCTTTGATATGCTATGCCTTGCAACGAAATTAAAAGCGTCGGACACCATATTGCTTCACTTCAACTACTCCTTGCAATATGTCCCGTTTTAATAGAAATTATAAAAAGGAGGTCAAAGCAATGAAAAGAACTTATCAACCCAAGAAACGCCACAGAAAGATGGAGCACGGTTTCCGTAAGAGAATGGCTACAAAGAACGGCCGCAAGGTTCTCGCTCGCAGACGTGCAAAGGGCAGAAAGCAGCTCACATACTAAGAGATAGCTGCTTCTAAAATGTATTATACCTTAGTCGGTGCGATGACTGGATCGGTGATGGTATAATCAAACACGCTATATTGTGTTGGGAGTTGATTTTTTTGCAAAAGTATGTTTCACTGAATCAGAATACGGACTTTCAGCGTACTTATTATCGCGGTAAGTCCTGCGCGAGACCTGCACTGGTTGTTTACGCTATGAAAAACCGTGTGGGTATTTGTCGTGTCGGTATAACCACAAGCAAAAAGATCGGCAATGCTGTAGAGCGTAATCGCTCCCGTAGGATTATTAGAGCTGCTTATCAGTCAATTTTTAAAAATTACACACTTAAAGGCAATTGCGACATTATTTTTGTAGCAAGAGGAAAAACCAAATATCTCAAAAGCACACAGGTAGAAAAAGCTATGCTGGAGTGTATAAATGAGTTAGGTTTGATTGAATAATGAAAAGGTTTCTTATCGGTGGTATCCGTTTTTACAGAAAACATATCTCTCCTCATCTGCCCGCAATGTGTAAATATTATCCCACTTGTTCAGCTTATGCGATAGAAGCTATAGAAGTACACGGAGCCCTTAAAGGTTCGGTGTTGGCTTTTTTACGCATTTTACGTTGCAACGAGCTCTTCAGTGGTGGCTACGACCCTGTACCGCCAAAGAAAGAGAAAAAGTCAAGGGATAAATAGAAGCGCAAGCAATCTTTAATATAAACGGAATAATTTTACGGAGGAACATTAATGAATACTATTATTGAATACCTTTATGTCCCCTTCGGTTTTTTGTTCAGAATTCTTTTTGATTTTGTTGGAAATTACGGACTTGCTCTTGTAATTTTCACACTTTTCTTCCGCGTCATTCTGCTTCCGTCTGCTATCAAACAGCAGAAGAGCTCAGCTAAGACTGTACGTATGCAGCCTAAACTTAAGAGAATCCGTGAAAAATATCAGGATTATGCTCCCCAGGAAAGACAGCAGAGAATTCAGGCGGAAACAAGCGAGCTCTATCAGAAGGAAGGCTACAGCGCTATGAATGGCGGTTGTGCTCCTCTTCTTTTGCAGCTTCCCATTCTCTGGGGCCTTTACGGTATTATCCGTATGCCTCTTACACACGTTCTCAACATTTCAAAAGATGCTGTTGCAGCACTTACAGCAGCCTATCAGGCACTTCCTGAGATGGGTGAACAGTCACAGAGAACAGTTGCATATATTGAATCTGCAATAATTTCAAATATTGAAGCTATTGTTGCCGCAAACCCTGACCTTGCAACAACTTATGCTGATGCAGTTGCCAAAATACAGAATTTTGACTTTGCTATTTTCGGCATCAACCTTGGTGCAATTCCTGATTCAGGTGTATTCAAGGCATTTGCGACATCAACAACAGAAGCAAAGATTCTTATACTTATTCCTATTCTTTCAGGTCTGACATCACTTCTTACAAGTGTGCTTACTCAGGTAAGACAGAAGAAAAATAATCAAGCGATGGACAATCAGCAGATGATGGGCTGTATGATGCTCACAATGCCTCTTATGTCCGTATGGTTTACTTTCCAGTTCCCCGCAGGTATGGGTATGTATTGGATTCTCTCAAATGTGCTTGCTTTCTTCCAGACTCTCGTTGTCGGTCACTTCTACGCACCGAGAAAGACTATTGCAAAGCTTATGGTTGAGGAAACAGTATACCGTCGCAGCTATGAGAACACAAAAAAATTCGGCAAGGAAAACGATATTGCCGAATAATCAAAAAGAAACAACAAAAACCACGAATATTTTTAATTTAAAACAAACGGTGGTGAAATAATTAAATGATACATGAAGCTATAGCTACAGGCAACACTATAGATGATGCTATTGCCAATGCTAAGAAAGAGCTCAACGCTCCCGCTGATGCAGATGTGCGCACAGAAATTGTCGCAATGCCTCAGAAAAAGATTCTTGGCTTGTTCGGCGGTTCACCCGCTAAGGCAAGAGCATGGTACGAAACACCCGATGCACCTGTTAAGACTGAAAAGCCTGCAAAGGCTCCTAAAGCACCTAAGGCTCCCAAGGTTGAGAAGGCAGCTGCTCCTAAGGCTGAAAAGGTTGAAACTCCCAAAGCTGAAGAAGTAAAGGTTGAGGTTGAACTTAAAAAGGTAAACATCGAGGAAAGCGCTTCACTCAAGAGTGCGGCAGAGTACCTTACAGCAGTGCTCAAGGGTATGGGTGTAGCGGAACTCAGTATTGAGGCTTTCCGTACACAGGAAGACGAAATCATCTTCGAGCTTGATTGCGGCGACGATTACGGCGTTGTTATCGGCAGAAGAGGTGACACACTCGATTCTATTCAGTATCTTACAAGACTTGTTGCCAACAAGCAGAAGCAGGAAAGCGAATATCTGAGAATTACTATCAATGTAGGCAACTACAGAGAGAAGAGAAAGACAACTCTCAGAGAATTAGCTAAGAAAAATTCCGAAAAGGTACTTAAGTACGGCAGAAACGTAACATTCGAGCCTATGAATCCTTACGAGCGTCGTATTATCCATACAGCAGTTCAGGAAATTGAGGGTGTAACCTCATATTCCGTTGGCGCAGACGCAGGCAGACGTGTAGTAATTTCTCTTGAAGAGGGCGTACAGCCTACACATCCTTCAAAGGGTGGTTACAATCGCGGACGTGGCGGCAGAGGCGGTAACAACCGCGGTGGCAGAGGCAGAAACGGTGGTAACCGTTCAAACAACTCTGTTTCTTCTGCTCCTACAAGAGCTCCCAGAACTGATGCCGGTGCAGAGAAGGTTTCTCTTTACGGAAAAATCAACTGATAAATGAGCGGAGGCAAATAAGCTTCCGCTTTTTTATTAGAAAAAAATAAGGAAAGTTTTGTCGATCTTTTACAAAAGTTCGTGGGGTGTGGGGTGAAACCCCTCAAATGTAAACCGTTTTGATGTGACTTTGGTTTTTAGGATTTGAGTTTAAGATTAGTTTAATCAGAATATTAATATTGTTGAAGCGCGGGAAAGGCTGTTTGTAAAAACAACTCGTTTCCCGCCGCTTTTTTGTTTGTATGAGACTTTCAGTCTGCTACTGACGAAAAGGTCAGTTAGATTCAAAGCAGAACAGGGGACGGTTCTGTGTGCTTTGCACTTAGAATTGCCCCTGTGCGGATACGTCTTGGGGAAAATCCTACTCCGACATTCGTCGCCGCTGTGTGGTGCTTCCGGATAAAGAATTCTTTTTACGCTTGTTACTGACGAATTCCAGAAGGTTGAGGTGGAGGAAAGTGGGGCACTCTCGGAAAGTACACGGCGACGGAGTCACCGGAGCTGTTTCTTGCAGTGACCAAAACAAAAAAACAGGCGGTTTCAGACCGCCTGCCAAGGATGGATATTTTATTTACTGTTTACCATTTCTGTATACATCTCGCAAATTTCATTGACTTCGCCGCTTGCTACAATCTGACCTTTTGTAAGGATGATTGCCTTATTGCAAAGCTTTCTGATTCTATCGGTGCTGTGAGAAACATAAAGTACAGTTACACCGTCCTTCATCATATCAAGGATTCGTTGCTCGCTTTTTTCTTTGAAAGCTGCATCACCTACCGAGAGAACCTCGTCAAGGATAAGGACATCGGGCTTTACAGCTGTTGCTATGGCAAAACCAAGACGGGATTTCATACCTGAGGAATAGCTCTTCAAAGGTGCGTTGATGAAATCCTTCAGTTCTGAAAATTCAACGATTTCATTATATTTTTCATCGATGAACTTTCTTGAAAAGCCCATTGTTGCGCCGTAAAGGTAAATATTTTCAGCGCCTGAGTAGTTGGGGTCGAAGCCGGCACCAAGCTCAAGCATAGGTGCAATTATACCTGTTACCTTGACGTTACCCATTGTAGGTTTTAGGACACCTGCTATAGTTTTAAGCAGGGTGCTTTTTCCTGCGCCGTTAAAGCCCATAACACCTACACGGTCGCCTTTTTCAACCTTGAAGCTGACGTCCTTCAGTGCCCAGAATTCTGTATAATGAAGCTTTCTTGTGAGTAGCCTTATGAAATATTCTTTCGCATTGTCCACACGCTCACGGTTAAGGCGAAAAAGCATGCTGACGTGATTTACTTCTATTGCATAATCCTTCAAGTTTCCGCCCTCCTTTATCAGATGTGAAGAATGAATTTATCCTGGAATTTATAAAATAGGAATATACCTGTTAACAACATCACAACAGCAAACACGCTACAATAAATCAGAGAGGTTATATCCAGATATGCCATAAATTCGTTGCCGTGAAGTACGGCTGCGCGGAACATATCGATTATGCCGTAAAGAGGATTGATTTTGAGCAGTGATATCTGCCAGGAGTTTTCTCCGAAGTTGAGCTTATCCAGTGTATATACAATCGGTGTGCCGTAGAAGAGAAGTGTGCAGAAAACATCGTAAATATTTTCAACGTCCTTGAAAAAAACATCCAGTGTTGCGAGGAGCATACCTATACCGAGACACATAACGAAAAGTATAAGTATGGGCACTGCTGTGAAAAAGACCGCAGGTGTTATGGGTACCGGATCCTTTTTCACAATATTGAAAAAGCATATAACAAGCGCAAGAACACTCAAAGATATAATGAAAGTTATGAAGGTTGACAGCACCACAGATAAAGGATAAATATATTTGGGCACATACACCTTTTTAATAATAGAAGCATTACCTCGTATTGATTTCATAGCACGCTTTGTGCTTTGGGAATAAAAATCATATAAAAGGCGTCCCGATAAAAGAAAAACGGGATAGTTAACTACCGAAGCTGAATTTCTGCCGAAGACTCTGCTGAAAACAAAGGTCAGAACAATCATAGTCAGCAAAGGCTGAAGAAAAGTCCAGAGTACACCCAAAACAGAGTTTCTGTATTGAAGTTTGATTCTTTTTACTACAAGCTCTCTCAAAAGAAAGCGATATTTCATAAACTTGTCTGTATAATCCCTGAAAGCCAAGAGAGAACCTCCTTTAGTGTATATGTGGTCATTATATCATATAGGAACAGATTTTACAACCTAAACTTTT
Source organism: Acutalibacteraceae bacterium (assembly GCA_045631165.1). Classification (GTDB taxonomy): domain Bacteria; phylum Bacillota; class Clostridia; order Oscillospirales; family Acutalibacteraceae; genus UBA6857. Next base: position 7,962 of record JAZQUF010000210.1, on the reverse strand, counting down.
TATATCCTATCGGAGACCTTTTAACTTAAACTAAACTTAATGGGAGATAATCATTAATTATGTTGTTGCTTTTTTGCAAAAACAGTGGTAGAATATAACAAATTATCTTTAAGGAGGCTTTAATCTTGGACGAGAATAAGAGAGATGATTTAGTGTCCGAAGAAGCGGAGCTTGTAGCAGCAGATGAAACCGCTTCGCAGGATAGTGCGGCATCTGAAGAAATAAATGAAGAAATTACTTCAGAAGACACAGAAATTAAAGAGGTGTCAGGTGAAAGTGAGCTTGAAGCAGAGCTCGAAGAATTAAGAGATATGTTCCAGCAGGAGCTTGATAAGGCAACTGAAGAAGCTGAAAATCAACCCCATGAGCTTATTCAGGAATTAGATGAGCTTCAGGAGGATGAAGCTCAGAGCGAAGAAGCGGAAGGATTCACAGGCAGGCCTTGTGAAATCTGTGGTGAAAACCCCTGCGCTGAAGAGTTTGGTGAGGATTATCCCTATTGCAATGAGTGCCGTGAGATTATGAAAAAATATCCGCTTCGTTGGAGCGGGGTTCTGATGACTCTTGTAATGATAGCAGTATTTGTTGCTACAGCTGTTGTCGGCACAAGCTATGCAGATGATTTTATGAGTATTTCTGAGTATGCGGCATATTACGATACCGGCAAGCTTATGACGGCTCTCAACGGATATTATGGTTATGTTACTTCGGCAAATCCTGAAACCATTTCTATGAAAGCTGTTAAGGATGCAATTGACGGTTTGGTTAAAACCGGTTATGTTTCTGATGCATCAACTATTATTTCGAGTGTGTTTACTGAAGACGAACTGAAGCTGCCCTGGAATAAGAGATATGCTGAGGTTATTAAGAACACAGAAATTCTTGAAGAGAGCTATCTTACAATCACAGAGATCATAACACCCGTACTCAACGGAGAAACTGATGATTATGATAAGGTTATGGCTGATCTGGATGCGCTTTATGAAGCAACTGATGATGAGGGCAATCACAAAGAAATCAATGCAGTTTTCATTGAGTATTACAGATTTGTTGCTATGAGTGTATTCGAAAAAAGCTCCGAAGAGCTTCTCGCTCAGCTTAAAAAGACTGCTGAGGCTGACAATGGCGATTACGTATGGGTTTACCTTTCAAATTATTGCTCAGCTGCTGCAAAGTGCGGTGACTATGAGCTCACTGAATCCATATACAAACAGATGCTTGATATAAGCAGAGAAGATACAGCTGCTTATGCTGCTCTGGCAAGCTATTACCGTTATACAGAGACTCCTGATCCTGATAAAATGCTCGAAATCTGCGAAGAGGCAAAAGAAAATGCTGCATCAGGTGATTATTCTTATATGCCCACTATGGCCATTGCATATCTTCTTAAGGGTGAAGGTGCACTTGCCCTTGAAACAATGGATGAATATATGTCAATGAGCGGATATACTGTGCAGACATGTAATCTCTATGCTCTTTGTGCTTTATATAACGGAAATGAAGAAACTTACAGCACTATGAAGAGCATTCTTGAAACAAGCGGATATGAAATCAGTAAAGCAGTTGAACAGTATAAGAACGACGAAATCTCAATCGAAGAAATTCTTACAGATAAGGAGGGTGAAATTTGATGACTTCCCTTTATATTCTTATTAAATATCTCACCTTCCCCGGTGCCCTTGTAAGAGGTATGTGGGAGCAGATAGTCTGCCGCAGAAGCAAGGTGCCTGTAGAAGATAACCGTTATCTCAGACGTGATGAAATGATAAGTCACGTTGATCACGAATTTATGCCCAAGGCTCAGGGAGCTTTCGCTATTTGTTTTGTTCCTTTCTTCTTCAATATGCTCGGTGCACTGATTTTCGGCATCATTCCTGCTACAATGCTTCTTTATTTGCAGTTCAGAGGCTTGCTTCTTGCAGTTACATGTATTATTTCATATTGGTTCGCTTTTTCACTGTTTGTTAATGCCTTTCCTCTTATAGAAGATGCTATGAATATGATGGATAAGGTTTATCATAAGGGCAATATTCTTCAGAAGATTCTCTATGCACCTGGTTCGGTTATCTGTTTTGTTGGTGCTTATCTTGAAAGATATTGTATAACATTTATACTGGCAGTTGCACTGACTGTTGCAATTGTTCTCTGATAAAAAAATATCTGAGATTCAGCTTCCGCTAAAAATGCGGGAGCTGTTTTTTCTTATATCTGTTTTTCGCCAAAATCCGCCTGTGAAAAAGTGGTATTATTGAATTTGCCGTTGTTTGGAGGACAATTGACGAAATATGTCTACGATAACACGTCTCTCAATCGACATAATGCACAAATGAAAATATAACCTTTAGATAATATTGTAACAAAACAACAAAAAACTATTGAATTTTTGTGCTGTTAGTGATATGATGATAAATGTAGAATTGTAATGATGGGTGTATTAGGCTTATTTTAGTCTGATGATCCGAAAATTTTAAAAGCAAAGAGGTGTTATAGTTGGCTCAAAACAAGATTATCGGCGACGATGTTGCTCTTTATCTTTTTCATCAGGGCAACAATATGAAGGCTTATGAATATATGGGTGCACACAGAGTCAAAGGCGAAAAAGACCTTGTGTCCTTCCGTGTATGGGCCCCTCATGCTCAGAAGGTAAGTGTTATCGGCGACTTCAACTCCTGGGATGAAAACAAAGGCATAATGAACTGTGTTAATAATGCAGGAATGTGGGAATGTTATCTCGAGGGAGTAAAAGAGTTTGATAACTATAAATATCTTGTTACCGCTCAGGATGGTAAACAGACTGCCAAGGCTGACCCTTACGCTTTCCACAGTGAAACAAGACCCGGAACAGCTTCTAAATTTTATGAGCTTAGAGGTTATAAGTGGAAAGACAGTAAATGGCTCAAGGAAAGACAAAACAAAAACGTATATGAGTCACCCATGAATATTTATGAGGTTCACGCAGGATCATGGAAAAATCACGAAGACGGCAATCCCTATTCATACAGAGATCTTGCTGATGAGCTTGTGCCTTATGTTAAAGATATGGGATATACCCATATAGAGTTTATGCCTCTTTCAGAATATCCTTTCGACGGCTCCTGGGGTTATCAGGTAACAGGTTATTTTGCTGCCACCTCCCGTTACGGTACACCTGAAGATTTTATGTATCTTATTGATGTGTGCCACCAGAATGGCCTTGCAGTTATTCTCGACTGGGTACCTGCGCACTTCCCTAAAGACGAGTTCGGTCTTGCAAACTTTGACGGTGATGCTTGCTACGAATACAAGGATCCGAAGAAGGGTGAACATCTTGATTGGGGTACAAAGATATTTGACTTCGGCAGAAACGAGGTTGTTTCATTCCTGACAAGCTCAGCGGCCTTCTGGCTTGATAAATATCATATAGACGGTCTTCGTGTTGATGCCGTTGCGTCAATGCTCTATCTTGACTATGGCAGAGATCACGGTCAGTGGATTGCTAACAAATACGGCGGCAACGAAAACCTTGAGGCAGTTGACTTCTTAAGAAAGCTCAACATGGGTATTTTCAGGGAATTCCCCCACGCCCTTATGATTGCAGAAGAAAGTACAGCCTGGCCTCTTGTTTCAAAGCCTGTTGATATCGGCGGTCTCGGTTTCAACTTCAAATGGAATATGGGTTGGATGAACGATGCTCTGAGATATTTCTCTATGGATGGTCTTTCAAGAAAGTATAATCACAACCTTCTGACCTTCTCGTTCTTCTATGCTTTCTCAGAAAACTTCATTCTTCCTATTTCACACGACGAGGTTGTACACGGCAAGTGCTCACTTATAGGCAAGATGCCCGGTGAGTATGATGACAAATTCCGCGGTATCCGTTCATTCCTCGGCTATCTTATGACTCATCCGGGTAAGAAGCTTACCTTTATGGGTCAGGAATTCGGTCAGTTCATCGAGTGGAAATATGATACAGGTCTTGACTGGCTTCTTCTTGATTACGAAAAGCACAGACAGCTTAAGGCTTATGTTAAAAAGCTTAATGAACTTTATCTTAAATATCCCGCATTCTGGGAAATCGATTATAGCTGGGAAGGCTTCAAGTGGTTTGTCAGCGATGACAAAAACAACAGTGTAATCGCTTTCTCAAGAAGAGATAAAAAAGGTGACGAAATTGTAGCAGTATGCAACTTTACACCGGTTATGAGAGAAAAATATTCTTTTGGTGTTGAATTTGAGGGTGTTTACGAAGTACTGATGAATTCAGACGATAAGGCTTATGGCGGTGACGGATTCGGCACAAAGACAAAGGTTACTTCAAAGAAGGGCGAAATGCACGGCTTTGATAACAATATTACATTGGATTTACCCGGACTTTCATTCATTCTTCTTAAGAGAAAGCCTAAGCCCGTTAAAAAGAAGAGCGCTAAAAATGACGCGGATGTGAAAACAGAAAAGCTTACACCTCCCGAAACCGAAAAGGTGAAGATGCCCAAGACTAAAAAATCGGTTCAGCCCGAAGAAGCTCCCACAGAATTAGAAAAGCTTGTTGCCGAAAACAAGGCAAAGAAAAATAAGCAATAAAAAATAATTTATAATAAACTATTCCAGAAACGGAGGAAATATCTATGGTAAAGAAAACAGAGTGCCTTGCAATGCTCCTTGCCGGTGGTCAGGGAAGCAGACTCGGTATACTCACAAAAAACATCGCGAAGCCCGCAGTTCCCTACGGCGGTAAGTACCGTATCATTGACTTCCCGCTCTCTAACTGCATCAACTCAGGCATCGAAACAGTCGGCGTACTTACACAGTATCAGCCCCTCGAACTCAACGACTACATTGGTAACGGAAGTCCCTGGGACCTCGACCGTTCATACGGTGGCGTACACATCCTTTCACCCTATCAGCAGATAAAGGGGACAGAATGGTATAAGGGTACTGCTAATGCTATCTATCAGAACATTCACTTCATCGACCGTTATAATCCCGAATATGTTGCTGTTCTTTCAGGCGACCATATTTACAAGATGGACTATAATAAGATGCTTGAATATCACAAGGCAAAGGATGCAGCCTGCACAATCGCAATGCTTGAAGTACCTTGGGAAGAGGCATCACGCTTCGGTCTTATGTTCGTAAACGATGACGGCTCAATCAGCGAATTTGAAGAGAAGCCCAAGAACCCCAAGAGCAATAAGGCATCAATGGGTGTTTATATTTTCACATGGTCAAAGCTTCGTCAGTATCTCATCGATGATGAAAACAATCCTGATTCGGGTAATGATTTCGGTCACGATGTAATTCCCGCAATGCATGCAAATGGCGAGAGAATGTTTGCATACAAGTTTGAAGGCTATTGGAAAGACGTTGGTACTATCGACAGCCTTTGGGAAGCTAATCTCGATCTTCTCAATCCTAAGGTTGATCTCGACCTTTCAGATGACAGCTGGAAGATTTATTCAAGAAATCCCATCGCTCCCCCGCACTTCATTTCAGACAAGGCTGCCGTTGAAAATTCAATGATAGGCGAAGGCTGTATCATCGACGGAGAAGTTGACTATTCAATTCTCTTCTCAAATGTAACAGTTGAAGAGGGTGCAAAGGTAAGATACTCAATCATTATGCCCGGCACAACAATCAAGTCAGGCGCAGTAGTTGAATATGCAATCGTTGCAGAAAATGCTGTTATCGATGAGGGCGCTCACGTCGGTGAAAGTCCTGAAGAAATTGATAACCTTGAGGCTTGGGGCGTAACAGTTATCGGTGAAAAGGTAACTATCGGCAAGAATGCTAAAGTCAAGGCTAAGGAAATGATTGACACAGATGTAAAGGAGGAGAAATAAATGGCAACTCCGAATGTATTAGGTATTATTTATTCAAACGCTTATGATTCACTTCTCAGTGAGCTCACAAGCGTGAGAACAATGGGCTCTGTTCCTTTTGCAGGCAGATACAGACTTATCGACTTTGTGCTTTCAAATATGGTTAACGGCGGTATCGCTAAGGTTGGTATCAGCACAAAGGCAAACTATCAGTCACTTATGGATCATCTCGGCTCAGGTAAGCCCTGGGATCTTTCAAGAAAACGTGACGGTATGACAATTCTTCCTCCCTTTAACCTTACAGGCAGTGGCGGTGTTTATAAGAGCAGACTGGAGGCTCTCGGTGGTATGCTTCATTATATTGCTGAATCAGGAAAGGACTATGTTCTTCTTGCAGACTGTAATGTAGTATGTAACCTTGACTATGAAAAAATTATTGATGAGCATATCAAGGACGGTGCAGATATCACTATTGCTTATAAGCGAGGCATCGCTCCCAAGCTTAATGATATTATGAGCTTTGAGCTTGACGGCGACAGAATCACAAAGGTAATCGTTGGTGAAACTACAGATACAGCTGTTAACTATTCACTGAATATTATGGTAGTTAGCAGAATGCTTCTTGAAAGACTCATTCATGCTGCTATGGGTCAGGGTGACGAAAGCTTTGAAAGAGATGTTATCGGCAAGAATGTTGATGCTCTCAACATCAAGGGCTATAAGGTTGAAGGTTATGCAAGAACCATCGACTCACTCCAGAGCTACTATGATATCAGCATGGGTCTTCTTACAGGCGAATTCAAGGATCTCTTTGCAAAAGACCTTCCCGTTTATACAAAGGTACGCGATGATATGCCTGCTATCTACGGTGTATGTGCAGGTGCAAAGAACAGCTTAGTTGCTGACGGATGTATCATCAAGGGTACAGTTGAAAACTCAATCCTCTTCAGAGGTGCTTATGTTGCTGAGGGTGCTGTAGTTAAAAACTCAATTATTATGCAGGATTCATATATCAGCCAGAACTCAAAGGTTAACTGTGCTATTCTCGACAAGCAGGTTGTTATCAAACCCGGCAGAGAGATCAGTGGTGCAGAAAGCTATCCCATCTATATCGGCAAGAATATTACGGTATAATCTGACGGTATAAATAATTTTCACAGGAGATTAACACAATGAAAGTTTTATATGTAGCAAGTGAAGCTCTTCCATTTATGGCCAGTGGCGGTCTCGGCGATGTTGCCGGTTCACTGCCCCAGGCTCTGAGAAAGAGACTTATCGGTTGCCGAGTTGTTATGCCTCTGTATGATACAATCAAGCAGGAGCTTAAAGACAAAATGACTTTTGTCACTAACATTTCGGTACCCGTTGCCTGGAGAAGACAGTACTGCGGTATCTTCCAGGCTAAGCATGAGGGCGTAATTTATTACCTCATTGATAATCAGTATTATTTCAAGAGAGATACAATCTACGGACACTATGATGATGCAGAGAGATTTACTTTCTTTGCCCGTGCCGTACTTGAAATTCTTCCCGTTGTGGACTTCAAGCCTGACATCATTCACTGTAATGACTGGCAGTCTGCACTTACCCCCGTATTCTATACAACACTTTACAGCAAGGATCCCTGGTATCAGGGTATCAAAACCGTATTTACAATTCACAACATTCAGTATCAGGGCACATACGGTATGGAGCTCGTAGGTGATGTTATCGGTCTTAATCCTTCTGATACTTCAGTTGTTGAATATGACGGTGACGTAAACTTTATGAAGGGTGCTATTGAGTGTGCTAACAAAGTTACAACAGTTTCACCCTCATATGCAGGTGAAATTCTCGATCCTTGGTACAGCCATGGTCTTGATACAATTCTTCGTGAGCGTCAGTGGAAGCTTCAGGGTATACTCAACGGTATTGATGTAGACAACTACAACCCCGAAACAGACAAGGCAATCGTAAAGAATTACGGTGTCAAAGATGTTAAGGCAGGTAAAGCTGAAAACAAGAAGGCTCTTCAGAAAGAGATGGGACTTCCTCAGAAGGCGGATACACCAATCATCGGTCTTGTAACACGACTTGTATCACACAAGGGTCTTGATCTTATCAAGGGTATACTTGACGAGCTTCTTTACACAACTGATGTTCAGGTTGCAGTACTCGGCTCAGG
>JAZQUF010000209.1:0-3458 GCA_045631165.1 Acutalibacteraceae bacterium | reverse complement strand
CAACAATCGGCGGTCAGATGGCTGCCTGTAAGCGTAACGGCATTACCCACATGGAGCTTCGCGGTTTCGGTAAGGAGCTCAATATAAACAATTTGTCTGTAGAGCAGGCAAAAGAAATGAAAAACGAAATCGACAGAGAAGGAATGAAGGTTTCTTCCATCGGTTCAGGCTATGGAAAAATCAATATCAAAGAGGATTTTGAACCTCATTTTGAAGCTTTTAAAAACACTGTTGAGGTTGCTAAAATTCTTGAAGCAAAATACATAAGAATGTTCAGCTTTTATTTCAGTGAGGATGATTGTCACGAGAAATACCGTGATGAGGTAATCCGCCGTGTAAAGATAATGACGGACTATGCCGACAGTCAGGGGCTTATCTGCTGTCATGAAAACGAAAAGGGAATATATGGTGATACAGCTGAGCGTTGTCTTGAGATTCTTGAGGCTTGCGGCGGAAAACTCAAGGCGGTTTTTGATCCTGCTAACTTTGTTCAGTGTGGAGAGGATACCCTTAAGGCCTATGATTTGCTTGAAAATTATATAGAATATTTTCATATAAAGGATGCTCTCTATGAAAATTCAGAGGTTGTACCTGCAGGTAATGGTGATGGCAACGTTCTTGAAATTCTGAGAAAATTTGATTTACATAAAAAAGCTACAGTGCTTTCCCTTGAGCCTCATCTTAAAGTATTTGCCGGTCTTTCAAATCTGGAAGCTAAGGGAGAAACCTCAAGAGAAATGAAGGTTAATACTTACGGCTCACACGCTGAATCATTTAAGGTGGCAGCTGATGCAATGTACGATATTGTAAACAAGGTTCACCCCATACGCTTCGGCATTATCGGTATGGGTAATATGGGTACTTCTCATGCAAAAAGTTTTCTTGACGGCAAAATCAGAGGAATGCAAATAACCGCTGTTGCTGATATTGTGGAAGAAAAGCTTACCTGGTCAAAGGAAAATCTGCCTTGGGCAAAAAGATATAGTTCTGCTTCAGCTCTTATTGGAAGCAGAGAGGTTGATGCTGTTATAATCTGCACGCCTCATTACTCACATCCTGAGCTTGTTATTCAGGCACTGAAAAATGGTATTCACGTTATTTCAGAAAAGCCTGCTGGCGTTTACACCAAGCAGGTGCGCGAAATGAATGAATTTGCGGCGACTCAGAATAAGACCTTTGCGATGATGTTCAACCAGAGAACTAACTGCGTATACAGAAAAATCAAAGAAATTGTTGATAGCAAACGTTATGGCGAAATCCGTCGTGTGAACTGGATTATAACAGACTGGTACCGAACACAGGCGTATTATAATTCTGGCGGATGGAGAGCAACCTGGGTCGGTGAAGGTGGTGGAGTGCTTCTTAATCAGTCGCCTCATCAACTGGATTTATGGCAGTGGATATGCGGTATGCCCACGAAAATCCGTGCTTTCTGTCACGAGGGCAAGTGGCACGATGTTGAAATCGAGGATGATGTTACAATATACGCCGAGTACCCGAACGGAGCCACAGGTGTATTTATCACTACCACAGGCGATTATCCGGGCTCAAACAGACTTGAGATTACCTTTGATAAAGCAAAGCTGGTATGCGAAAAGGGAGAAAAAATAACTGTCTGTGAGCTTGCCGAGTCTCTTACGGAAAATATTGCACACTGCGAAAGCGGTTTTGCGAGTATACCATATAAAGAATTTGAGGCCGAAACTGATGGTATCAACGATCAGCATCCGGGTGTTCTTAATGCTTTTTCAGATCATATTCTATATGGGACACCACTTGTCGCCAATGGTGAAGAGGGTATCAACGGACTTATGATTTCCAATGCTGCACATCTTTCAAGCTGGAAGGGTGAAACTGTTACATTGCCTATTGATGAGAATGAGTTTCATACTCTTCTTATGGAAAAGGTTGCTTCATCAAAAGCAAAGGAAGATATTGTTTCAGCAGTTAATGAAGATATGAGTAGCACGTTTTGATTCTGGGAGTGATGGTATGAAAACTTTAAAACCGGTGCTTCATAGTGCTGAGTGCATAAGAAAAATGGAAAAGCCTGTGCTTACAAAGGATGATATTCCTTACGAGGCGTCCTTGATTTTCAATGCAGGTGTTGCTAAATATAAGGGCAGCTATGTTATGATTTTCCGTAATGATTACGGTCCCACAGAAAAAACTTATCCTGCAGTACGCTTTAAGACCTCTTTAGGCTTTGCAACAAGCGAAGACGGTATAAATTGGAAAGCTCATGATAATGTTATTTTCGACAATAAAAATCTGCTTCCTACGGATGAAATCAAAAGGCTTTATGACCCGAGAATTACTGTTATTGATGATAAGCCATATCTTTGTATGGCAATGGATACACGCCACGGAGTACGCGGCTGTATTGCCGAGATAGATGACAATTTTGAGAAGATAAATATTATCAGCGCATCTGCACCAGATAACAGAAATATGGTACTCTTTCCTGAAAAGGTCGGTGGTAAATATGTCCGCCTGGAAAGACCGTTTCCTGTTTATTCAAGAGGAGGGAAGGACAGATTTGATCTTTGGCTTTCTACTTCTCCTGACCTTGTTTTTTGGGGTGAAACAGAGCTTGTGCTGGCTGTTGAAGATGTGCCCTGGGCAAATGATAAGGTTGGCCCGGCTGCACCTCCGATCAAAACTGACAAAGGCTGGCTGACTACATTCCACGCTGTTGATAAGAGTAACCGCAGAAGAAAAAATGGCTGGGAAAGATCCTGGAAAAAGAGATACTGTGCAGGTATCATGTTGCTTGATCTCGAGAATCCAACTAAAATTGTAGGTATGAGTAAGCTTCCGCTTATTGCACCTGAAACCTATTACGAAACTCGGACGGGCTTTCGTAAACACGTTATTTTCCCGGGTGGTATGATTCTTGAGGATGACGGTGAGGTTAAAATATACTACGGTGCATCAGATACTGTTGAGTGTCTGGCGACCGCAAAGCTTGATGATCTTATTGCACTTTGCACGGAAAAACGAAAATAAGAGGCAAATAAACAGCTCTGAAATTGATGTTTACGAAGCACGTCTTTTTCTTTTTATCTTCCCATATAAAATCAGATATGATATAATAGTCACAGGTTAAGGCTTGTGACTGTTATTTTTTTAGGGGGTGCATAAAATGAAACGTCCTTTATTTGTTATCGGGTTTGCTATGATGGGCACACTTATTCTTTTGTGCGCCTTAAACAGTATATCTGCAGCAATCATAGTTGGCGGTATTTCTTATGGGCTGTTTATGATAACAAGCATCAATTCCGAAATCCGCAGCAGACTGACCTTACCTACGGTGTTTTTTACTGTCATTATAGCTTGTTTTATGTTTTACTGCGTGCAGGGTGACTATGAAAAGCTATCTTCTTTAGCTGATACAGATACAACCGTACTCTGCCGGGTGGAAGAGAAGCCGATATTCAATGAAAGCTACGGCAGAT
>JAZQUF010000208.1:0-5953 GCA_045631165.1 Acutalibacteraceae bacterium | reverse complement strand
AAGGGGATTTGAGTAAGCATAGGTGAATCTTTCGCAAGATGAGTCGTCGCCTTCAGCACTCTTGAGAATTGACATAGCGTAGTTCATTCCTTCTTTATCAAGACGGATGATGCCGGAAATTCTGGGAGTGAAGTTGGGTTTGTCGTCTTCAAACTCTCTTGTACGAAGAGCCTGCTCAAATGTCATCTGCTTATCCATAAGATCGTAGATTGTATCGGTCTGATCACCGTTTGTTACGATGGTCTTGTTGCCGAGCACACGTACGGGATAGTAGATAATAAGGTGGGGGTCTGTCATTTTGCTTTCGTCGAAAGCCTTGGTACGCATATCGTCACCTTCGAGGACGAAAACGCGGTTGCGGCTGTTAACACTTCTGCCCATAATGAAATAAGCAGTTACAGCCTTTTTGCCGTCGGCACTTTTGCCGATCATAATACCTCTGCCGTGGTATGAGAGAGAGTTAAGTTCGTCTTTTATAGTTGAAATCTTCATTTTTATTCTCCTATATAAACTATGTTGTTTCTAACTGTCAACTTATCTTCACAGAAAAGTTTTACCGCTTCGGGAAGTATATTCCACTCAGCTTCTTCCATAATTCTCTGCTGTAAGGTTTCGGGTGTATCACCCTGTTTAACTTCAACAGCTTTCTGTAAAATTATGGGGCCTGCATCACATTCGGGTGTTACGAAGTGCACTGTAGCACCTGAAACCTTTACGCCTTTGGCTAAAGCCGCCTCGTGTACGTGAAGACCGTAGTAGCCTTTGCCACAGAACGAGGGGATGAGTGCAGGATGAATATTGATAATGGCATTGGGGTAAGCCTCGTAAACCTGCTCGTCGATAATTGTGAGGAAGCCTGCAAGTACAACCAAATCAATGCCGTTTTCTTTAAGTGTATCTGTAAGAGCTTTTGAGTAAGCGGCAATGTCCGCGTAATCTTTTCTGCAAAGTACCGCTGAAGCGATGCTGTTGTTTGCTGCTCTTTCAAGTGCATATACACCAGGCTTTGATGCTATAACAAGAGTGATTTTGCTTTCACCGAACATTCCTGTTTTTTCTGCATCGATGAGAGCCTGAAGATTAGTTCCGCCGCCTGAGACGAGAACTGCTATTTTCTTAGCCATCAGAGAATCACCTTCTCATCGCCTTCGATAATTTCACCGATAACATAAGCGTCAATGCCGTTATCCTTAAGAATAGCGATAGCATCTTCTGCTTCGCAAGCGGGAACAACGATGCTCATACCGACACCCATATTGTATGTGTTATACATATCTCTTTCGGGAATGTTGCCCCATTCAGCGATAACCTTGAAGATGGGAAGTACTTTAACAGCACTCTTATCAATTTTAGCACAGAGGCCGTCGGGGATTGAACGGGGGATATCCTCATAGAAGCCGCCGCCTGTGATGTGTGAAATACCCTTTACTGTGATCTTTTCAAGAAGAGCGAGTACAGGTTTAACATAAATCTTAGTGGGCACGAGTAAAGCTTCTGCAATGCTCTTGCCGTCGAGTTCATCTCTGGGAACATAGAGCTCGGGATTATTGTTGTCGATATCAAATACCTTACGGCATAAGCTGAAGCCGTTTGAGTGAATACCTGTTGAGGGAAGAGCGATAACTACGTCACCTGCTGACATTTTGCTGTTGTCGATCATCTTAGGTTTGTCAACAACACCTACAGCGAAACCTGCAAGGTCATAGTCTTCCTCGGGCATAAGGCCGGGGTGTTCTGCTGTTTCACCGCCGATAAGAGCACAGCCTGACTGTACACAGCCTTCAGCAACACCGCCTACGATTTCGGCAATCTTTTCGGGGAAGTTTTTGCCGCAGGCAATATAGTCAAGGAAGAAAAGAGGTTTTGCACCGACACAGATGATATCGTTAACGCACATAGCAACTGCATCAATACCGATTGTGTCGTGCTTGTCCATAAGAACAGCAAGCTTAACCTTTGTGCCACAACCGTCAGTACCTGAAACAGAAATGGGATGCTCCATACCTGCGATAGCGCTGAGATCGAAGCAACCACCGAAGCCACCTACATCGTCTACTGAGCCTTCGTTACGGGTTCTTGCAACGTGCTTTTTCATAAGCTCTACCGATTTGTAACCGGCAGTAATATCTACACCTGCAGCTGCATAGCTGGCAGAAAAAGAATTTTTATGATCCATATTATATTCTCCTGTATTGTTTTATTCTTTGCCGTTCCAGCAATATGTACATACACAGTCCTCAGGAAGACCGATAGCTTCAATCAGACCGCTTAGAGTCTGGTAGCTGAGAGAAGCAAAACCTAAGTTGTCGCAGATGGCTTTGAACATTGCCTGACCTCTTTCAGTGGAAGCATCGCTGTACTCGTCTATGTGTTTTTCGCCCTCTTCGCCTTCGAGCTCAAGAATAGTTCTTCTTGCGATGAGGTCGAGGTCATTAGTGTTTCTTGAGAAGTTGAGATACTTGCAACCGTACATAATAGGTGGACAAGCGCTTCTCATATGAACTTCTTTTGCACCATGGCTGTAAAGGAATTCGACGGTTTCTCTGAGCTGAGTGCCTCTTACGATACTGTCATCAACGAAAAGGAGCTTTTTGTTCTGTATCAGCTCGTGAACCGGAACGAGCTTCATTCTGGCAACTTTGTTTCTCTCATTCTGATTCTGAGGCATAAAGCTTCTTGGCCAGGTGGGAGTGTATTTGATGAAGGGTCTCGCAAAAGGAATACCACTTTCGTTGGCATAGCCGATAGCGTGGGGTGTGCCTGAATCGGGAACACCGCTTACAAAGTCGATATCCTTGCAAAGTCCCCTTGCCATATCATTCTTTGCCATTATTTCACCGTTGCGTGTTCTCATAACCTCAACGTTTGTGCCCTCATAGGTTGAGTTGGGGTAACCATAGTAGGTCCAAAGGAAAGAGCATATCTTCATTTTTTTGTTAGGCTCTTTCAGGGTGGTTACAGTGTCAGCGGTAATGTGCACTACTTCTCCGGGACCAAGCTCTCTTAAATATTTATAATCGAGCTTTTCAAAAGCAAAAGACTCGAAGGATACGCAGTACCCGTCATTGTCTTTGCCGACAACTATAGGTGTACGACCGAACTTGTCTCTTGCGGCAATGATTGAGCCGTCCTCCTTGAGAATGAGAAGAGAAAGTGAGCCCTCTATATTATCCTGTGCAAAACGTATACCCTCTTCAAATGAGCCTTTCTGATTTATAAGAGCGGCAGCGAGCTCAGTGGAGTTTATTCTGCCGCCTGTCATAGCGGTGAAGTGACCGCCGCTGAATGAAAGAAACTGATTCACAAGAGCCTGAGCATTATTGATTATACCGACGGTTGTTATTGCATAAACACCCAGGTTTGAACGTATGAGCAAGGGCTGAGGGTCGCTGTCGCTGATACAGCCGATGCAGGCATTGCCTTGCATTTCATCTGTTATTCCTGCAAACTTGGTTCTGAAGGGTGAGTTCTCAATGTTGTGGATATCACGCTGAAAACCTTTTTCTTCGTTTACAGCTGCCATACCACCTCGGCGTGTGCCGAGGTGAGAGTGATAGTCAACACCGAAAAATACATCCAGAACAACATCTCTTTTAGATGTTGCACCGAAAAATCCTCCCATAAATTAATGCCTCCTTAGGTAATGGGTAAAGTCCGGTAGAAAGCTTTTCTGATTATTTCTTATGCAAAGAAAAGCTCTGAAAGTGTCATGGGATCGATGTATTTGCCGTCCTTATAAACACGCATATTACCTGATGCGATTTCATCAATAAGCATTACATTGCCTTCGGGGTCATAACCGAATTCGAATTTGATATCATAGAGTACGAGACCCTTTTCCTTAAGATCGTCAGCAACGATCTGAGTGATCTGCTGTGTCATAACCTTGATATCTTCGTACTGCTTGTCTGTCATAACACCGAGAGCTACAAGAGCATCTTTGATTACAAGGGGGTCACCCTTAGCGTCATTTTTGAATGTCATTTCAACATATGCGGGAAGATCTGCACCTTCTTCGATGTAATCACCGTAACGGCGGATGAAGCTGCCTACTGCCTTATGACGGCAGATAACTTCAAGACCATGGCCGAATACCTTTGCGGGAAGAACTTCCATTGTTGTGTCTTCGAGGTTTGCATTTACATAGTGTGTTTTAATGCCTGCAGCATTTACTTTTTCAAAGAAATAGATTGACATACGAAGGTTAACATCACCAACACCGTCAATTGTGAGACCTACTGCGTTTTCACCGGGATCAAAAACGCCGTCTTTACCTGTGCAATCGTCCTTGAACTTAAGAAGGCAGTTGCCGTTTTCGAGCTTAAATACGTCCTTTGTTTTACCTGTGTAAATTTTTTCCATTTTGAGTGACCTCCGTTTATTAAGATTAAAATTATTTATATATTGAACTGCTTTTCAGCAGCTGCATTCTTTTCGAGAACTGTTTTTGTGTCTGCATCTCTCTTGGTTTTGAGCTTCTTTGCAAGCTCTTCATCAGTGACAGCAAGGATTTCAATAGACAACAAGGCGGCATTGACAGCACCGTCAATAGCAACAGTAGCTACTGGTATGCCTGAGGGCATCTGAACTGTTGAAAGAAGGGCATCAATACCGTCGAGATATTTTGATTTCATGGGTATACCTATAACAGGTAAGGTTGTGTTTGCTGCAATGGCACCTGCTAAGTGTGCTGCCATGCCTGCAGCTGCAATGATACAGCCGAAGCCGTTTTCTCTTGCATTTTCGCTGAATTCCTTAGCTTCTACGGGAGTACGGTGAGCTGAATAGATATGAAGCTCGTAGGGTACACCGAACTGCTTGAGTGTATCAGCGGCTTTGGAAACAACAGGTAAATCACTGTCGCTTCCCATAATGATTGCTACTTTTTTCATTTTGAAAACCTCCTCTTGAAAGAGTTTTTTTATCTAATATTGACCATAAAAAATAAAAGGGCATACTTAAGCAAGGGTGTTCCCTTGTAAGTAGCCCAGACGGTCGACTGATCTTAATTCCCTCAATTCATGTGGTGCTCCACTTATCCGTCAGTTTCAAGGGAACGTATACTATAGTATTACGATAAAAATTTACACTTGAATTATATCACAAAAAATCAGTTGTTGTCAATGAAAAAAGGTGCTTAAATTGGTTTTTGGTAATAAGGACAAAAAACGGTTTATGTATAGGTGTTTAGTTGTTGTTTTTGTCGTTTTGGGGTATGGGACATTCAGGAAAAAATAATAAAGAGGCAGGCTGAAAACCTGCCTCATAATTCATAGCTTTTCGTTCATAATTCTCAGAAGTATCTCGTAAGTCCTACTACCTTGCCAAGAATAATGAGTTCGTCAACAATGATAGGATCAAAGCTGTCATTTTCGGGCTGAAGTCTGAAATGTCCGCCTTCTTTATAGAAGGTTTTAACAGTAGCTTCATCTTCGATAAGCGCAACAACAATGTCGCCGTTACGGGCAACGGGAGTTTTTTCAACATAGAGAATATCTCCGTCAAATATGCCGGCGTTTATCATGCTTTCACCGCGTACCTTCAGAGCAAACATTTCTTTGTCTGAGGAAATATGCGCACCATTGAAGGGTATGTAGCACTCAATCTGCTCTGTAGCAAGAATGGGCAGACCGGCAGTAACAACACCCAAAAGGGGTACGTGTCTGACATTTTCGCTTTGACCTACAATTCTGATAGAACGCTTGTGCATAGGGTCACGCATAATGTAACCCTTTTCTTCAAGAGCGAGAAGATTAGCCTGAACCGAGGATGTGGAACGAAGACCTACAGCCTGACAGATTTCTCTGACTGTGGGAGGTACACCGCTGCCTGAACGCTCTTTTAAAAATTCGAGTATAGCCTGTTGATTATCGGTGAGATCGTAATTCATAACGATGCTCCTTTCTGAAGAATTTGTATAAAAAAGTAGTAATCTGTCATAAGTTGCAGAAAA
>JAZQUF010000207.1:0-1784 GCA_045631165.1 Acutalibacteraceae bacterium | reverse complement strand
ACCTACCTGAAGAGTGTGAACTGCTGCGAACATAAACTCATCGGTAGAGCTGAGGTTAATACGTGCGATAGCGATGTCGCCATCATCCTTGAGCTTGAAGTAACCAATCTTAGTGCCGTCACCGGACTGGGTCTGCTCCTGAGCTGCGATCTGCTGATACTGTGCGAATGAAAAAGTTGAATTTGACATTTTTAATTTTCTCCTTTAGTATTGTTTAGTATTTTTAATTTATTTTTTATATTTATCAGTTGTCGTCTGATATTATATAATACAATTTGATTTTATGAATTTTTAGCTTCATTCATAACTTTTTGAAATTCTTCATTTGTACACTCACCTGCATCTTTTCGATGACTGGGCCAATGTACTTCTTTTACGATAATTCGAGGATCAAGCCCTGCTCTAATAATATTTGAAAAACGTTGTCCATAAAAATCATTGTCCATAGCTAAGTAGAGTACTTTTATCGGTGATTTATTTATAGACTCAATTTGCTTAGGTGAGGGATTTCCCCAAGTACCAATTGCTGGATAACCGTTAGTATAACAACGAAGAGTATCAATGGGGCCTTCCACAATCATTGCTGTTGAAATATTATTTTTTATGATATAGTCAAGACAGTAAACAGGCTTATCTTGATCTTTAGTAATATAGAAAGTTTTATTATAGATAGACCTTCTCGGTGCCATAATAATTTTTCCTGCTAAATCAAAACATGGGAAAATTATTTGGCTGGTTGTTGGGTCATATTTTACTTTGAAAAGCTCACAGACTTCTCGAGAAAGTTTTCTTTGTGCTAAATATGGATGCCAGTCCTGAAAAGCGTCTAAATAACTTGCTGGCATACGAACAGGCATTTTGTTTTGCTTTATAACAATATCATCACATAAAACAACGCCTGAGCTAGAAATCTTACCGTATTTGTCCTTAAGCCAATTCTTAGCAAATTCTTCTGAGCACTCAAAACACTCAGCAACAAACCTAACAAAACTGCACTGGAAGTCACAGGCCCAGCACTTACATTTACCATATGGAATCTTTGAACTGCTTCCAACATAAATATTCATTGCAGCATGAGCCTCATGGCCACCAGCATGATGTCGGTTGGGGCAGGTGACAACAATATTGTCATCACCTTCGCTCCAAGACTTTATTTCTCTTAGTTTACCATTTGTTAACGCCATCTTGAGTTGACATACTATCTCATAAAGAGGCGTTTCAATTATATAATTATCAACTCTAAGTACTGGCATAATCTACTCCTTAAAACGGGCATTCATCATCAGTTACAGGATAATCCGCACTGTAACTGTTTTCAATCTCTTCAAAGTCTTCTTCTGAGGTAACTCCATCATTGCCGTTTGAAATATATCGATAATCACCTGTATTGAAGTTCCAAAGATAGTCGAGCTTTCTACCGTCACCACCGTCTCTTGACTTTACAATATTAACTGTAACTTTATGAGCTCCAGGATGATTAGGATCTTCAGCATCCTGCTTATCAAGCATCAAGATAACAGTTGCGTCCTGTCCAATACGGTCAGAAAGTGCAATCTGAGAAGTATCCTGAGACTTATCTTCATTTTTAGTACGGTTCATCTGAGAAACCGCAATAATAGGAATCTGCTTGAGTACCTGCAAGTTTTTGATTGACTTAGAGATATTAGCAACCTTTTCATGAGCTACTTTAGCTCTACTATTATCTTCAAGAAGCGAATACTGGTCAACAAATAGGATATCAAGGTGCTCCTTTTCAATAAATGCCTGAAGAGCATCTACTGTCG
>JAZQUF010000206.1:0-5907 GCA_045631165.1 Acutalibacteraceae bacterium | reverse complement strand
TGAGGGCGATACAGTTCACTCTCATAATATGAAAACAAAGCTCGGAGATATCCTCTCCTATGAGTATAGCCCGAAGTTTACTGAGCTCAAGCCCGAAGAACCCTTTTATATCAATGCTTACTTACGTGAAAACGGTGATATCGGTATAAGAAACGATATATGGATAGTGCCTACCGTAGGCTGTGTAAACAGTATTGCCAAGGCTCTCTCAGAAAAAACAGGTGCAATAGCTTACTCTCACCCGTACGGCTGCAGCCAGCTTGGCGGTGACCATAAAACAACTCAGCTCATTCTCAGAGGCCTCATAAAACACCCCAATGCAGGCGGTGTACTCGTCCTGGGTCTTGGCTGTGAAAACAACCATATAGGCGAAATGAAAGAGGTCCTCGGTACCTGGAACGAGAAAAGAATCAGATTCCTCAGTGTTCAGGACTGTGAGGATGAAATCGCAGAGGGTATCAGAATCATAGAAGAATTAAAGGCTCTGGCAGAAAAAGACAAAAGAGAAAAGATCAGCGTGTCAAAGCTTAAAATCGGTCTTAAATGCGGCGGCTCAGACGGCTTTTCAGGCATCACTGCCAACGCTGTTGCCGGTAAGGTTACCGACAGAATCTGTGCTATGGGCGGTACCGCTGTTCTCACTGAGGTTCCCGAAATGTTCGGTGCTGAGACAGTTCTCTTCGAAAGATGCATAAACGAGGATATATGGAATAAAAGCGTTAAGCTCATAAATGACTTCAAGCAGTATTTCAAGGATCACGGTGAGCCCGTATCTGAAAACCCCTCTCCCGGTAACAAGGAGGGCGGCATCACTACATTAGAGGAAAAATCCCTCGGATGTGTACAAAAGGGTGGCACTGCCCCGGTTGTTGATGTGCTCAACTATGGTGATACTGCCACTAAGCCCGGCCTGAATCTACTGAACGGCCCCGGCAATGATATAGTTTCAATTACAAATCTTTCAGCTGCAGGCTGTCATCTTGTCCTCTTCACAACAGGCAGAGGTACTCCCCTTGGCGGTGCTGTGCCAACAGTAAAAATTGCGTCCAATGATAACATCGCCGAAAAGAAGTCGCACTGGATAGATTACTCCGCTTACGGCTTCGACAGAAAAGCAAAGGCCGACGAGCTTCTTGAGGTCATAAGAAGAGTTGCTGACGGTGAGCCCACCAAAAATGAGCTTTTAGGCAACAGAGAAATTGCCATATTCAAGGACGGTGTAACATTATGATTATAGATGCACATGCTCATTTATGGAAAAAGCAGAACGGTATTGTAAACGGTAAGCCCGTCTATGATATTGGTGGCGGTAAAAGCGACTTCGGTGGTGAAATCAGACAGATGATGCCCCCATATATGACCGACGGTGAAAACAACGTAGAAAGATTCCTCGCCAATATGGACTATGCGGGTGTCAGCGGTGCCGTAATCACTCAGGAATATATCGACGGCAACCAGGATGAATATCTCCTCAGCTGTAAAAGTGACAGAATAAAAATCTGTGCCCTTTATGAAGAAAAGCCTCTTGGCGATATAAGTGGTTTTGACGGCATTAAAATCTGTGCCGGCAGACTTGAGGATAAAAATCTTCTCCACCACCTTGAACCTTTTAAGATAGCCGATGAACTGGGTAAATTCATCTCAATCGACCTTGCTGACGGTGATGAGCAATGCGGAGCAATGGAAGAAATAATCCGTATGTTCCCTGACCTGAAAATAGCCATCGGTCACTTTGCAATGGTAACCCGTGAGGGCTGGCTTGAACAAATAAAACTTGCAAAATACGAGAATGTCTATATTGAAAGCGGTGGTATAACCTGGCTCTTCAACTCAGAGTTTTACCCCTACCCTTCAGCTGTGAAGGCTATAAATGAAGCCGCCGATCTCGTAGGCTATGATAAGCTTATGTGGGGCAGTGACTATCCCCGTACAATGACGGCAATAACCTATAAAATGAGTCTCGACTTCATAGAGAAAACAGCTGAAATCTCAGAGGAAAACAAGACTCTTATCCTTGGAGAAAATGCAAGAAAGTTTTACGGCTTCGGAGATATAGCCGTTCCTGATAAGGTCAGAAATATGGTAGAGGATTAAGTTTGACAAACCATTCCATCAGGTGTATAATATCTCACAAGTGAATAGAAACATTTCAGGTGTCTGATAAGTAAAGCTTATCAGATGAAAAGGGAAGCAGGGTGAAATCCCCTCACGATCTCGTCGCTGTAATGAAGGAGCTTGATTTCACGCACATCCGTGCAGTCATTGGTGAAGGCTGAGAAGACGGAATCAAGTGTTGATAACTGAGTCAGAAGACCTGCCTGAGATGATATTGTGGGGCCGCGAGTAATCGGCTGAAACAAAACGACATCCTTCTCTTAGTCGCAAGTGCCGCAATCTTTTTATGCACTTAAGACTATATAAAGAAAGGAGGATGTGTAAAAATGAAAAACAAAAAAGTCATAGGCATAATCAGCATTGTTGTGCTGATTTCCGTTATGGTTGCAACTTATGCCGCTTTCGGTGAAAAAGGCGTTTTCGGCAACAAGCACATAACCATCCAGGTAGTTAGCGAGCATGGCATAATCAATAACTATTCAGTTGATACCAAGGAAAAATATCTCCTTGGTGCTATGGAAGAAACACCCGGACTCAGGTTTGAGGGCGAAGAGGGTATGTATGGTTTCGTGGTGAACTCTGTAAACGATCAGACGGCTGACCTCAACTCAGGCCAAGCTTATTGGGCATTTTATGTAAACGGAGAGTATTGCAACTATGGTGTTTCAGAACAGCCCATAAAAGACGGCGACGCCTTCAGAATCGTTTACACTGTAGCTGAATAATGAAAGCCGAAAGCAAAACCACTGTTTTCGACATAACCTTAGTGGCTCTTATGGTCGCAGTAATCGAGGTTTTCAAGTTTGCCATGATGGGGCTTCCCAACATTGAGCTGACCTCTTTCTGGCTGATTCTTTTTTCAAAAAACTTCGGTAAAAAGGTCTACTTTGCCGTGCCTGTCTTTGTTCTGCTCGAGGGCATAATCTTCGGCTTTAACCTCTGGTGGGTAAGCTATCTTTATACGTGGCCTTTACTTGTTCTTGTTACAAGGATATTCAGAAAAAATGACAGTGCAACACTCTGGGCAATTATATCTGCAGTTTTCGGTCTAAGCTTCGGCGCTCTTTGTGCTATCCCGTATTTATTTACGGGAACAGATATAAAAAGCGGACTTGTCCTCACCTTTAACTGGTGGGTTGCAGGTATCCCCTGGGATATCGCTCATTGTATCGGCAACTTTGTGCTGATGATGCTTCTTTATAAACCACTGAGCAATATTATGTTGAAGCTGCAGCAAAACGGTAAATTTTAACTCTGACAGCTCCCTTCGGGGAGCTGTTTTTTTAGTTTGGCGTAGAGGTAACACGGGGGCTCAGGGATGCGAAGCGAAGGCTTCGCATCGGGCGGCGTACGCCGCCCACAAAATCCCCTAGGGGATTTTGCCTGAGCCCCCTTCACCTCTCACATCCCGGAACATATACTGTAAAGGGGAGGTGAAAAATTATGTCAACATCAGATTGCAGTTGCAAAGGCTCTTGCACAGGCGTAGCACTCATAGTCAGCATCGCAATAGGAATAATAACTGCATTTCTCAGAATAACTGCAGCCATAACTGTAACACCAGCCTTCTTGTGGGTACTTTTCGGCATTGCTGTAGTATACCTTGGAGTACTACTGTTAGCTTCGGTATCTGTCAGATGCTGCGACAATTTCCCGTGCTGTATAAGAACAATTCTCACTGTTCTGCTTATATCCATCCTTGCAACAGTTCTGTTTTCAGTTATTCTTTTAGCGATTGACTTTGTCGCAACAAGCATTGTCGGTGCCATTATAACGGGACTGCTCTTGCTTTTCTTTTCTCTTACTCTTACTGAAACAGCCTGTCTCGTAAGATGTCTGGTTACAGGGAATTCATAAAAAAACAACCGACAGATTGATCTGTCGGTTTTATTTCACCTGTAAGGCCGTCCGGAAGGTTGCAGGATGCCCTTTCGGACCCAAGTTTATATTCAGCTACTAGAGAAAGAAAAAATGGGTAAACAATGCCAAAAAGGACAAGATTCAATGTCTCGTCCTTTTTTCTGAGTATTAAACTTTTTGTTTGCTGACACTTTATATATGTCAGCTTGGCATTGCTGTTCTTGCGACTTTACCGCACAGGCTTACTCTGTGAATCCTGATTCAACAAGTCTTACGAGCTCTTCAACAGCCTGCTCCTCGTCGGGACCACCAGCGATGATGCGGATATCTGTACCGCCCATAATGCCAAGTGAAAGAACACCAAGTAAGCTCTTAGCGTTTACTCTTCTCTCTTCCTTTTCAACCCAGATTGATGACTTGAATTCATTAGCCTTCTGGATGAAGAATGTAGCAGGACGAGCGTGAAGTCCAACCTGATTCTGAACTTTTACATCTTTAACAAACATATCAATATCTCCCACAAAATATATTTTGATAAATTTCGATTTATTACTAACATATTATAACCACAAAAACAGGCTTCGTCAATGGTTAAATACCACTTTAAAACTTTTTGGTTGCAAGCCTAAACATTGCCAAATTAAAGCATATCTTTTTGTGCATTTTAACCACAATATTTTTCACTTTCAAGTAACTATGCACAATATAAAGGTGTTGTATATGGCACCTTTATACTATTTGTCGTTTTCTGTGTTATCTTTTGTCTGACCTACCTTCAGTTCAGCCTTGAATTTACGAAGAAACTCTATGTCCTTTTTGTCCAAGTTTGCTTTTGAAAGCATATCAGGTCTCCTTAGATAGGTTCTCATCAGGCTCTGCTGACGCTTCCATACCGAGATATTGGCATGATGTCCCGATAACAGTATATCCGGAACAGTTTGTCCGTGCCACTCATAGGGTCTGGTATACTGAGGATGCTCCAGAAGTGAGCTGTAATGACTCTCATCGCTGAAAGCTTCTTCATTGGGTAGTACACCCGGGAGCATACGAGAAATGCTGTCAGCAAGAACAAGAGCCGGAAGCTCACCACCGGTGAGCACATAGTCACCGATAGAGATTTCTTCATCAACGATTTCTTCGATAACTCTCTCATCAATACCCTCATAGTGACCGCAAAGAATAGCAACATTTTCCATCTGAGCAAGCTCACGTACTTTTTCCTGAGTCAGGGTTTTGCCCTGAGGGGACATATAGATAAGGTGAGGTCTTTTACCTATATCATCGCAAAGGCTCATAAAACAATCATATATGGGCTGAGTCTGCATAATCATACCCATACCACCACCATAAGGTGTATCATCAACTCTCTTATGCTTATCAAGAGTATAATCCCTTATCTGACGGCAGTTTATTTCAACAAGGCCGCTTTCACGGCTTCTGCCTATGATACTCTCACCGAGCACTCCTTCACACATTTCAGGAAAGAGCGTAAGTATATCAATTCTCATCTTCAAAAATTCCTTTCAGAGGGCGTATTTTTATTATACCCTCTACAATATCGGTGCTGATAACCACGGGAGGAATAGCGGGTATCAGATACTCTTTATCATCACGTCTGATATGCCAGACATCGTTGGCGCCTGTCTGTGAGACATCGCTGAGTATGCCGTAAACTTTGCTTTCATCATCGGCATCGACAACTGTGCAGTCAACGAGCTCCTGTATAAACCAGACATCCTCGGGAAGCTTTGCGTCGCTTCGTTTCATATAGAGCACCTTTTCTCTGTATCTTGAAGCTTCTTCCACAGTGTCGATATCTGCCACCTTCATAATAACCATATTGCCGTTAGGGCGACAGGATACTTTGAGAGGCTTTTCACCTTTTTTATCAAGATATAATGTTTTGAATTTTTTCATAAACTCAGGGCTGTC
>JAZQUF010000205.1:0-3678 GCA_045631165.1 Acutalibacteraceae bacterium | reverse complement strand
CTTCTGAAGGTATGCGAGAAGGTTTCTTCTCTGACCAACCATCATGTGAAGACCACGACGTGAGTGGTGATCCTTCTTGTTGTCCTTAAGGTGCTCAGTAAGGTTCTTGATTCTGAAAGTAAGAAGAGCGATCTGTACTTCGGGTGAACCTGTGTCACCTTCGTGAGTAGCGTACTCAGCGATAATTGCGGTTTTCTGTTCTTTTGTCATCATGACATTTCACCTCATAAAAATATTATTTGCATGCTCGCCCCCAGTATACGGCCGGTGAAGTGCTCTTTGAGCAAAACCCGCAAACCGAGAAACGGCACAATGCTTAGGTATTATAGCACAAGGGTTCGAAAATGTAAATAGTTAGAGGGAATTTTTTCAATTAATTCATAACTTTTTTGTGTGTTTTTATGGTACGCGTCGCACCAAAGAAGAAACGGCAGGTTTTATCCCGCCGTTTTGGTTGATGTTAACCCTTCCACCGCTAACGCGGTCCCCCTTCCCTTTCAGGGACAGCAAGAAATCCATTACCCAACTTACATATTTCGTCAGCTTGTCGCCCCTGAAAGGGGAGATGTCGCAACTTCTTGTTGCGACAGAGGGCTCCTCGGCGGGATAAAACCAAAAGGACACGGGTTACTCACCCGCGTCCCAGCATTATTAAACTTTAAGTAAGTTCTATTTTATCCTTGTGGCGGGACTCCGTCCCACACCCTGCAAGCTTTTGTAAAAGCTTGACCAAAACTTTCCTTATTGTTATTTTACAATCTCTCTATCGCTTCTATAAGCTTATCCACATCTTCCTCTTTCGTCGCCCAGCTTGTGCAGAAGCGTACAGCGTGCTTATCTCCTGCCTTGCACCAATAACAGTATGCAAACTCCTCACCGAGCTTTTTCATCTGCTCATCTGTGAGTATGGGGAACTGCTGATTTGTGGGTGAGTCGAAATAAAGCTCAATCCCCTTATCCTCAAAAGCCTTTCTTATCTTCATAGCAAGAGAGGTTGCGTGAGAGGAAATCTTATAGTAGAGCCCGTCGGTGAAAAGTGTGTCAAACTGCAGACCTAAAAGTCTGCCCTTGGCAAGCATAGCACCCTTCTGCTTTTCCATATAACGGAAATCTTTCTTATACTTGTCATTCGTGATAACAAGAGCCTCACCGAAAAGTGCACCCACCTTTGTGCCGCCGATATAAAAGGCATCACAGAGAGAAGCAATATCACCAAGAGTCAGGTCGTTTTTCTCACTCATAAGTCCGTAGCCGAGTCTCGCACCGTCAAGATAAAGGGGAATGTCCCTCTCACGGCAAAGTACAGATAACTCTGTAAGCTGAGCCTTTGAATAAAGCGTGCCGTTTTCTGTAGGGAAAGACACATAAACCATAGCAGGCTGAACAATATGCTCGTGTGTCTCGTCGGCATAGTGTGCATCAAGCACCTCTCTGACCTGCTCAGCTGTCAGGGTGCCGTCAGCACTCGGAATAGTTATAACCTTGTGTCCTGTAGCCTCAACTGCACCTGTTTCGTGGGCGTTGATATGCCCTGTATGAGCACACATAACACCCTGATGGGGTCTGAGTGCACTTGAAATAAACAGCAGATTTGTCTGTGTACCGCCAACTATGAAGTGCACATCAGCTGAGGGCATATTTATCTCAGCCTTAATTTTCTCTGTCGCTGACATACAGTAGTGGTCAACACCATAGCCCGGAGTCATTTCAAGGTTGGTCTCTACCAGTCTTTCTATTATTTCAGGAGTCGCTCCCTGTGTATAGTCGCATTCTAATCTTATCATTTTACCTTATCCTTTCATGCACTCACCGAGTGCAATTCATGGGGAAGCCAATTTATGAAGCGTAGCTTCAATTCATGCCGCAGGCAATTCATAATTGTAATGCACTCACCGAGTGCAATTCATGGCGAAGCCAATTCATGAAGCGTAGCTTCAATTCATGCCGCAGGCAATTCATAATTGTTATGCCCTTGCCGGTCGGGCGTTACTTTTACCTGTCCCTCTTGCGGTTCCCAAATTTCATTACGGCCCCACGGCCTATGAAATTTGACCGCTGCGCCATCCTCGCCTCGCTTTATCCACCACAGGTGGCGCTTCAGCGACGATGCCAAAAAGTAACTAAAAGACGCTGTTATTTATACACTGCCGTTACTCGCTTGGCAAAATTACATATAACCTCATAGTTAAAGCTGCCGCACATTCCGCCAAGATCCTCAGCAGTAATGCCGTCACCGAGAATAGTTGCAGGCATACCGATTTTCACCTCAGGGATATCACTGACATCAACTACCACAAGATCCATACAAACCTTGCCGATAACAGGTGCCTTCTTGCCGCAGATCATAACATAGCCCTTATCTGAAAAGCTGCGATTGTATCCGTCAGCATAGCCTATGGATACGGTTGCAATTCGTCTTTTTTCTGTTGCCACATAGCTCTCACCGTAGCCTACAGGAGTACCCTCCTCAATTTCCTTGATATGGATAACGTGAGCTACAACCTTCATTGCAGGCTCAAGATGTACCCTGTCCTTCTGCACCTCCGAGGAGGGATAAAGACCGTAAAGGGCAATGCCCATACGAACCATATCGTAGTGCTGAAGGCTGAATTCAATAAGACCTGCACTGTTACAGATATGCTTGATAGGAATACTTACGCCCTCATTTTCAAGCTTGTTTACGAAATTTTCAAAGCGTTCGGTCTGTCTGTTTGCCGATGTCTTATCCTTATAGTCAGCCTTTGCAAAGTGGCTGAAAATACCCTCAATGGTAAGACCGGGCATCTTGGCAATCTCTTTTATCTGTGCTATGCCGTTTTCGTTATCACTGACACCTATACGGCTCATACCCGTATCAACGGCAATATGAATCTTACAGTTAATGCCAAGTCCTACTGCTTTACCGCCTAATATACGGGCATCCTGTGCACTGCTTATGGTGGGAGTTATACCGTATCTGAGAAGCAGGTCATATTCCGCAGGAGCGCAGTATGACAGCACAAGAATAGGCTGTTCAATGCCGTTTTCACGGAGTTCCACGCCCTCTCTTGCTGTAGCCACAGCAAAGAAGTCGGCTTTATTCTTAAGCTTTTCTGCAACCTGTACCGCGCCGTGACCGTAGGCATCCGCTTTAACAACAGCCATAGTCCTGACACCGTCCTTGGTCAGAGACTTAAGGGCATCGAAGTTCTTTTCAATTATATCAAGGTCAATTTCCTTATAGCATCTGAAATATTCAGACATATAATCACCTCTTGACTATATCGTTTATGTTTAGATTATATATTATTCGTCAAAATCTTCTGCCATATCAGCAATACCCAGAATTTCTTCTGCGCTGCCTCTGTCGATTTCCTCAACGCTCTTGAGCTTTCTCTGAATCATATTGTTTCTCGACTGAGCATCGTCAAGGCTCTTGCCTGCCTCAGTGATTTTCTTTCTTGCCTTATCAAGAAGCACACCGAACTTATCATACTGCACCTTAGCAGCAGCAAGCACCACACGGACTTCCTTTGCCTTTTCGTTGATGGCCATAGCTCTGAAACCTACTGACAGAGAGTTGAGAAGAGCTGTTATTGTACTCGGGCCCGCAATCATAACGGAAAACTCGCTCTGACATCTTTCAGCTACAGCGTTTTTTGAAGAAATAATCTCGCTGTAAAGACCCTCAGTTGCAAG
>JAZQUF010000204.1:0-20883 GCA_045631165.1 Acutalibacteraceae bacterium | reverse complement strand
TAGGCGCTCCAAGCCGTAATGAATTTCGGGAACCGCAAGAGTTGGTGTCATAGGTTATAAAATTAAATATACTTTTAAAATAATTATGCTGAATCAATTCACTATTATATGTTATAATTCAAAAATATTTAAGACCAGCGCACACAAAAAACGTACTTAATAGATGAAAGCGCTTTTAGAACAATAGCTGGGAGGTGAACAACATGGATGATTCAAAGATTATAGAACTCTATTTTGAGAGAGATGACAGAGCAATCAAAGAAACACAAATAAAATACGGTAAACTGTGTCACAAAATCGCATATAACATCTTAAATAATTATGAAGATTCAGAGGAATGTGTTAATGATACATATGTAGGTATTTGGAACGCTATCCCACCTACAAGACCAAATAACTTTATGTCTTTTGTTTGCAAAGTCACAAGAAATCTTTCTCTGAAGCGGTTGGAGTTTATGAAAAGAGAAAAGAGGTCTGCAGATGTACTTGTCTCAACACACGAGCTTGAAGGTGTGCTGCCTGATGAAAAATATGCACCTGATGTAAGTGATGAAGATATAGGAAAATTGATAAGTGATTTTCTTTACAAGGAAAAAGAAGATGTAAGAAATGTATTTATTCGCAGATACTATTTTTTCGATTCTATAAAAGAAATTGCAGTTGAATTTTCTTTTTCTGAAAGCAAAGTAAAAAATATGTTGTTCTATACTCGCAATAAACTAAAAAACTATCTTATTAAGGAGGGCGTTGAAATATGAAAACACCTAGAATAGTAAATGCCATCGGTCATATTGATGATGACCTTATTAACAGTGCAACAAAAAGTAAAAAAGTTGCCAAAAAGAATATTTGGATAAAGTGGACATCTCTTGTGGCTTCTTTTGCTATAATTATAATTGTTGCAGCAGTTGCTGTTCCGACATTGTTCGGAGACGGGAACACAACACTTCCTGTTGTAAGCGGTGACAATACTACGATAAATAATAGTGAATCCGCTACTCCTACAACAAATGATAATGGTGCAACTACAGCTCCAGTAGTAAACCAAGATACTACTCACATCAATAATGCAGAGCCCACTACTTCCGGGGGCAATGACAATACAACCATTGCTCCGGTAGTAAACCAAGATGCTACTCACATCAATAATGCAGAGCCCACTATTTCCGGTGGCAATGACAATACAACCACTGCTACAAATAACGATAGTACAACTCAGCCTGCCATTGGTAATGAATTTGCATTTTCGGAAACCTATGTGTACAATGTGTCTGACGGTAAATTTTCAACTTATATAAGCGGAAAAGTTATATCAGAAGATAAGATTGATTATAAAATCGCAGATGTTTCAGTTGCAGCAGGTTGGAAAAACAGCTTTGATGAACAACTTACCACCGAAACTCTTCGTGCTGAGGTATATTTGATAAAAGGTATTTCAAAAGATGTTGCAGTTGCTTTGAAATTCATTGATAAAGGTGATGCATTAACTACAACACACTATTATGTTATTATGAATCCGGATGCAGACTTAACCTCTGTTAAAGAGTATCTTATAGCACCGCTTGAGCCGAACAATAACGGCGATGAAGTTGCCGGTGAAATTGTTGGTAATGAGCTTGCAGATGAACATGTTGTTGAATATACAAGTCAGTTTGTAAATGAATAAAGAAACAATAAAAAGCCTCGTTTTTGCACTAACGAGGTTTTTTCAGCGTTTGCAAGGGTTTTAAAGGTGTATTTATAGGGGTTCAAAAAAAGGTGAGTTCCCAAAAATGTAAAGCATCAATCCTTGTGATTGGTGCTTATTTAATATAAGCAAAATCGCATAGCTGTTTGGCGGGCAGAAACTATATTTAGTCGCCCACCCCACCCGCGTACCGCAAAATAAAACAAAAAACAACCGCAAGCCATCTGACTTGCGGTTGAACTGTTTTATATCAGAATAACTGAATGTTTTTGAAAATATGGTACACACCGCGCATAAAATCAATAATGTTCATATCGTCTGCTACGGCTATTCTCATGAGGCAGGCCAGCTTTGTAGGCCAATCTGTTGTGTCGATGTTGTAAAGAATGCGAGCTTCGTAAAGTTTGTCTAATTCGCCGTAAACATCAGAATATGTAAGGCAGTAGGTTTCGAAGTTTTCGGGATCATTTTCATCAATAACGAAAACTCTTGAACCAACATTCTGGTCATTATAAGCGTTGAAACCTATGGTGGGGGTGTTGATAATCTTTATGCCCTTGTAGTCGATTTCGAATGAGTTTTCGTGGTCGTGACCGCTGACAGTTGCGATTACGTCACCCATCTCAAGCATTGCGTCAAACTGTCCGTTGTTGTAATAAGGCGGGCAGGGATATTCACGAAGCTCGCCGATTGCGTCCTCAGGGAGAGCATAAAATCTTGTCTTGTCGTTAAGAGGGTTTTTGCTTCTCATAACTCGGCCGAACCATAAAACCTTGGTTTCTTCTAAAGCAGACCAGATTTCGGGCACGATAATGTGCTGGAAGTTGATTGCGGGTACGGGTTTGTCACCGTTTTCTTCTGTGAGTTTGGCTGATGTTTCCTTGTACCACTCGATCTGCTCCTTATATACACAAGCATATCCGCCGTAATCGTTTTCGGTGTTGTAGGTACCCGAGTCAGTCATCCAAATGTTGAAGCCGTATCCGCTACCGTCACTCTTCATAATGGGGAGATTAT
The DNA here is from genome assembly GCA_045631165.1 of Acutalibacteraceae bacterium. Classification (GTDB taxonomy): domain Bacteria; phylum Bacillota; class Clostridia; order Oscillospirales; family Acutalibacteraceae; genus UBA6857. The sequence goes on along the minus strand of JAZQUF010000204.1, from coordinate 18,179 downwards.
AAGTACCTACTCTGTCTTTGATGCAGAAGCCTGCTTCGCCGACATAGCAATCGTAGCTTTGGTATACTGAGAGCTGATGCTCTTTGGTTGATTCTGTTTCTTCATCGTCGTGGTTACCGAATACTGCAGCAACCTTGATGTTTCTTTCCTGGAAGATGTCCATAAACTCTCTGATAGCATTTTCTGCATCTTCTTCTTCGGGAACATCATAACCTGAAATGTTGTCACCTGTAAGAACAATAAGGTCAGGTTTTACCATATCAACAGTTTTTTCGATGTAATCTTTGGTGAGTGGATTAAGCGGGTATCCGTCCTGAATGTCGCTGATGTTCAGAATGGTAAACTTGCCGTCTTCATTAAACTTCAGAATACTGTCGTCACCTTTGGGTGCGGCATAAGCCACTGAAGTGAAACAGGTTGCAAGCATAATCAAGCTTAAAATAAGGGATAAAGTTTTTTTCATATTGATTCCTCCTTTTTTCTATATTATAAAACAAATCAGCAGATTTTTCAATGGTATGAACAAGTTTTTACTGACCTGATATGACATCTTATAATGAAAAATATAACAGAGTTAGTGTCAGATTTCAGGTGCATTTTTGCAAAGGAACAGTATTGACAGTTAAGATAACCGGATATATAATCAAAACATAAGGGAGGTGTATGTATGGTTAAAGCTATAGCCAGAATTTTAGTGGCAATAACAGTTATTGTAGTTGTGTTGGGTGCAATTATGTTTTTCGGTAACCCTGTATCAAAGTACCTGGTAACAAAAAATGCCGGGATTTATCTTGAAGAAAACTATCCGGATACTGATTATGAAATTGAAAGCGTGAATTACGATTTTAAAACAAGTAATTATTATGTACAGATTAAGTCCCCTTCAAGCGGTGACAGCCACTTCACTCTTTATGCAGGTACAAACGGCAAGATAGGACACGATACCTATGAAAGCTCTGTGGTAGAGAAATGGAATACTGCTGAAAGAATCAATGATGAATATCGGGCTGCCGTGAAGACATTGTTAGAGGATGCAGACTTCCCCTATAATCAGCATATCGGCTTTGCTGATATCGAGTTTGCTGACAGTGATGCTTTGGCTGAGGGAATAGTACCCGATTATGCCATAAAAAATGAAACTCTTGAGCTCGACGGCGTTTATGATATATATGAGATGGGCAAAAAAGCAGGACATCTGACTGTTTATATTTATGACGATGATGTCAATGCCCAAAGGCTCGGTGAGATTTTACTTGGTATCAGAAAGCTCTTTGATGAGAAAAATATCAGCTTTTATATAATCGACTGTATACTCGAGTATCCGAGACCCGAAAATGACGGTCCGTGGAAAGAGGGCAGGGTAGAGGTAATGAGCTTCCTTTACAATGATATTTATGAGGAAGGTCTGCTTAAGAGAGTTGAAGAGTCTGATAAAAAAGCTAAGGAATACTACGAAGAGCAGGATGCAATTAAAATTCAGGAAATGACTTAAAAATAAAACGGCGGTAAAAATCCCTCGGCATATGCGGAGTGTTCGTAAGGACACTCCGCAGTTTTATTCGCCGTACGGCGAGTTATATTGCTTCGCAGTGATATTATACTTCGCATAGTTTTATTGTCCTTCGGACAGTTTAATGCGAATAAAATAAAACTGAAGCCGTAAGGCTTCAATATCACTTTTGATTTATCAAAAATATCACTGCAAATTTTAATTTGCAATATCACTTATACACACCGAAGAAATATTTTCAGATTGCATAATTTCTTTCAAAGTATATAACCCACTATGACACTTTCAAAGCGAAAGTATCAATTTTTTGTATAAAAAATCGGGAGCACTTCATTACAAAGTGTCTCCCGATAATTTTTCTGCCCTTAGCAACCTTGGCATAGCTGAGGGATTTAACTTTTTTGAAATTTCTGCAGTTTAAACGACTAAAATTCTTTTTAAGAAAAACAAAATCGATTTGCTGTTGTATAATTAATCCTAACTTTTTTTAGTGACAACTATGTTGTCGCAGATGTATAAAGGATAACTTAAAGAAATAAATAAGGAGATTTAAAGATTATGGATAAAGCTCTTATGCTCGGTAATGAAGCCGTTGCAAGAGGTCTCTATGAAGCAGGCGTAACTGTCGTTTCATCATACCCAGGCACACCGAGTACCGAAATCACAGAATATGTAACAAAGTACAATGAAATCTACAGCGAATGGGCTCCCAATGAAAAGGTAGCTTTTGAGGTTGCTTTTGGTGCTGCAACAGGCGGCGCAAGAAGCTTCTGCGCTATGAAGCACGTTGGTCTTAACGTTGCTGCTGACCCTCTTTATACTGCATCATACATCGGCGTAAACGGTGGTATGGTATGTGCTGTTGCTGATGACCCCGGTATGCACTCATCACAGAATGAGCAGGATTCACGCCATCACGCTATCGCTTCAAAGACTCCTATGCTCGAGCCCTCAGATTCAGCTGAATGTTCAAGATTTACTTCTCTCGCTTATGAGCTCTCAGAGAGATTCGGCACACCTATGCTTCTTCGTCTTTCAACAAGAGTTTCACACGCACGTTCACTTGTTAACCTTTCAGACAGAAACGAAGTAGGTGTTAAGGAATACAAAAAGGACGTTATGAAAAACGTTATGATGCCCGCTATGGCAAGAGGTGCTCATGTAAGAGTTGAGCAGAGACTTCTTGATATGACAAAATTCGCAGATACAGAAGCTGTGGAAATGGGTATCAATAATGTAGAATATAATGACACTAAGGTTGGTATCATTGCTGCAGGTACTTCATTTGTTTACGCTCATGAAGCTATGGGTGAAAATGCAAGCTACCTCAAGCTCGGTATGGTTAATCCCCTTCCCGTAGAGCTTATCAAGGAATTTGCTTCTAAGGTTGACGAGGTTATCGTTATTGAAGAGCTCGATGATATTATCGAAACTCACTGCATCAAGCTTGGTATCAAGGTTAAGGGTAAGGAATTATTCTCAAAGCTTGGTGAATTCTCACAGGCTACAATTTCAGCTGTACTCAAGAATGATACAGTTGATTGCGAAACCTTCGATGAGGAGATTCCTCCCCGTCCACCTGTGCTTTGTGCAGGCTGTCCTCACAGAGGTCTTTACTATGCTCTTAAGGGTATGGGTCTTTATGTAAGCGGTGACATCGGCTGTTACACCCTCGGCGCTCAGGCTCCTCTTTCAATGATGGATGCTTGCGTATGTATGGGTGCATCAATCAGCGGTCTTCACGGCTTCAACGTTGCAAGAGGCGAAGAGCAGGCTAAGAAGAGCATCGCAGTTATCGGTGACTCAACATTTATCCATTCAGGTATCACAGGTCTTATTGACATCGCATATAACAAGGGCTTCTCAACTGTTATCGTACTCGACAACTCAATCACAGGTATGACAGGCCATCAGAACAACCCTGCAAACGGTCTTACAATCAAGGGTGACCCGACAGTTGCGGTTAACCTTGAAGCTCTCGCAAGAGCAGTAGGCTTCCGGAATGTTGTTGTAGTTGATCCCTTTGATATCGAAGGCACAAAGGCTACAGTTAAGGCAGAGCTGGAAAAGAAAGAGCCCTCGCTTATTATTTCAAGACGCCCCTGCGCACTTCTTAAGACAGTCAAGCACTCAGCACCTGTTAAGGTTAACGCTGACAAGTGTATCGGCTGTAAGGCTTGTCTCAATGTCGGCTGTCCTGCTCTTTCACAGACAAAGAGAGAAAACGGCAAATATCTTGCAGTTATTGATAACACACAGTGTGTCGGCTGCGGTGTATGCGCATCAGCTTGTAAGTTTGGTGCAATTGAAAAAGGAGGTAATGACTGATGGCAACTAAAAATATTCTTATAGTCGGTGTCGGCGGTCAGGGTACCCTTCTGGCATCAAAGCTTATGGGTAACTGCTTCGTTAAAGAAGGCTACGATGTAAAGGTAAGCGAAGTACACGGTATGAGCCAGAGAGGCGGCAGTGTTGTAACTTATGTAAGATACGGTGAGAAAGTTTATTCACCTGTTATTGAAAAGGGCGAAGCTGATATCATTATCTCATTTGAACAGCTTGAAAGTGCAAGATGGCTCCCTTATCTCAAAAAAGGCGGCGTACTTATTTCAAGCACTCAGAAAATCGATCCTATGCCTGTAATTATGGGCAAGGCTACATATCCCGAAGATATTCTCGCAAAGCTCGCTGAAAAGGATATCAAGCTCGTTTCACTTGATGCTCTTTCACTTGCTATTGAGGCAGGAACTCCCAAGTGCGCTAACATCGTACTTCTCGGTGCTGCAGTTCAGTTCCTTGGTATTGACAAAGAAATGTGGGTAGATATTATCAAGAGCACAGTACCTCCCAAGACAATTGATATAAATCTTAAAGCTTTCGAGCTTGGTTATAATGCAAACTGATTCCTTTTTAACCGAGGGCACATATAGTGCCTTCGGTTAATTTGCTTTCAAGAGGTGAAATATGAGAAATATTATAATTGATATAAATAAGATGTCACCTACCAATGACGGTAATTTTGAGGGTTGGGGTACAAGTCTTTGCTGGTGGGCAAACAGAGTCGGCTTCAGCGAAAAGCTCACCAAGGACAGTGCGAGGCTTTTCTTTTCAAAAGAAGAGGGACTCGGACTCAACATAATGCGATACAATATCGGTGGCGGAGATGACCCGACTCATAATCACATTAAGCGTACTGATTCGGAAATGCCGGGCTGGTGGAAATATGATGAAGAGACAAAAAAATTTGTATTTAACAGTGATACCGACAAAAATCAGCTTGCAGTTTTATGCGAAGCTTATAGAGCTTCAGGCGATGATGCTTATGTTGAAGCTTTTTCAAATTCACCGCCATATTATATGACCGTAAGCGGTTGCAGCTCGGGAAGCAAAAGTGCTATAGCTACCAATCTGAAAAAGTCTCAGGTTGTACCCTTTGCTGAATATCTTGCTGAGGTCTGCGACTATATTCAGAGTAACTACAATATCAGAATAAAAAGCCTTGCCGCAATGAATGAGCCTTTCACTAACTATTGGCGATATTTTTCAGAAAAGCAGGAGGGCTGTCATGTATCCCCGGGTAAAATGCAAAGCAGTGTTATTGTAGCAACTGCAAATGCTTTGAAAGAGAGAAAACTCGATAATATAACTGTAACAGCTACTGATGAAACCAATACAAAGCTTCAATATAAGGCTCTTAAAAAGCTGAGCGATGATGCTCTGGAGGTTGTTGGCAGAGTCAGTACTCACACCTATGAAAAGGCTACACCCAAAGTAGGAGACCTTGCGAGAAATCTCGGTAAAAACATCTGGATGAGCGAAACGGATTGGAGTAGTATCAGTGGTGAGAATGCAGGCGAAATGGGCCCTGCTTTATGGCTATGTGAAAAAATCATAGAGGATATGAATACAATATCACCGTCGGCGTGGGTTATATGGCAGATTGTTGCTGCTTACATAAGTCGCGTACCTGATAAAAAGGGCAGACTTGATATGCCGGGTATCCCGGATCTTAATAAGGGCTTCTGGGGGACAGCTTTTGCCGATATAGATAATGAAGAGATTTATCTTACTCAGAAATACTATGCCTTCGGTCAGTTCAGCCGTTATATAAGACCGGGTATGACTATAGTGCATACGGATAAGGCCTCACTTGGTGCTTATGATAAAAATAAAGGCAGACTCGTATTGGTTTGTGTCAACACCAAAGCGCAGGATGAAGAAGTTTCGATAGCTTTCCACACCTTTGACGAGAAAATGCGGAAAATCACACCTGTCCGTACAAGTGGTGATATAAAGGATGGCGAGCACTGGAATGAACTCGGAACATTTAATGCGAAGGGTGAATTTACTTATACCCTCAGAGGTAGCAGTGTAACAACTTTTGTTATAGATAAAATTTAAAATGACAATACTTCCCTTATAACAGGGGAGTATTCTTTTTTATTGACACGATAAATAAAACTTGATATAATAAATCAGTAGGTTATTACAATACTGAATTTAAAATAACGGAGGTTATATTATGAATATCGGTTTAATTATTGCAGGTGGCGTTGGCCAGAGAATGAAGATGAATGTGCCCAAGCAGTTTATCAAGGTTTTAGGCAAACCTATTATGATTTATACTCTCGAAGCTTTTGAAAGAAACGAAAACATCGATGAGGTTGTTGTTGTATGTCTTAAGGGCTGGGAAGAAAAGCTTCAGAAGTGGTGCGAACAGTACGGTATCAAAAAGCTTAAGCACATCGTACCCGGTGGAAATACAGGTATGGAATCACTTCGCAATGGTATGAAAGCTCTCAGAGACAACTATCCCGAAGATTCAATTATCGTTATCCACGATGCTGTGCGTCCTCTTATTTCAGATGCTATCATTGATACAAACATCGGCGGCGTAAAAGAATTCGGCACAGCTATTACCTGCGTACCCACAACAGAAGCTCTCCTTTACAGTGAGGATATGATCAATTCTGATAAAATCGTTGACAGAAACCTTATCGCAAGAACTCAGACTCCCCAGTCACTTTATCTTTCAAAGTTCATCTGGGCTCACGAAGAAGCTATCAAGAGAGGCATTGAAGATACAGTTGCAACCTGTACACTTCTTGTTGAGCTTGGTGAAGATGTTCACATCGTATGGGGCGAAGAAACAAACTTCAAGGTAACAACTGCGGAACACATCGCTCTTATGGAAGCATATATCAAGGTCGGAGCAATCGGTGGCTGATATGACAAATATAGTTAAAGCAGATATAGAAAAAATCGCTTCTGCAACTCTTTCCTGGCATAAGCTTCAGGGCAAAACTGTTCTTGTAACAGGTGCAACAGGCTTCATCGGTTCATTTATCATCCATTCGCTTATGAAGAAGTGGGAGGATGAGGGACTTGATGTTAAAATCCTCGCTCTTGTAAGAAATGTCGACAGAGCAAGAAGTGCTTACGGCGAATATGAAGCAAAGGGCAGACTTTCTTTCCTTGTACAGGATGTTTGTCAGCCTCTTCCAACTGATAAAAAGGCAGACTTCATCATTCACTGCGCATCAAATGCTGCACCTAAAGAATACTCAATGTATCCCGTTGAGACAATGAAGACAAACTTCTACGGCACACTTAATCTTTTGGATTATGCCAAGGCTGTGGACGCTGAAAGCTTCCTTTACGTTTCAACTATAGAGGTTTACGGTACAACTCACGGTGTAGATAAAATCGACGAAGACACCTACGGTGAAATCGATGCAATGAAGGTGCGCTCCTGCTATCCTCTTAGTAAAAAGGGATGTGAAACTCTCAGCATAAGCTACGCTGATGAATACGGCCTGAATGTTAAAATCGGCAGACTCAGCTATATCTTCGGCCCCGGCATGAAAGAAGGGGACTCAAAGATTGTTGCAGTTTTCCCGAAGTGTATTGCAGACGGTGAAAACATCGTTATGAAGAGTAAGGGCGAACAGCTTCGCTCATACACATATGTCACAGACGCTATCACAGGTCTTCTGACAGTGCTCCTTGACGGTGAAAACGGCAACGCTTATAACATCGCTTCAAAGCTTTGTATTACAACTATCGCAGGTATTGCTCATACTCTCGTTGAGTCATATCCCGAAAAGGGGCTCAAGGTTATTTTTGACCTGCCTACAGAAGCTGAAGCAAAAGGCTTTTCACTTATTGAAAATGCAGTGCTCTCCTCAGATAAGCTTGAAGCTCTCGGCTGGGAGCCGAAAACAGACCTTGTGACAGGTCTTAAGAATGTTGTTGAAGAGCAGATTGAACTCAAGGCATAAGAAAGGATTTTTTATGTTAGAACAACTCAAAAAAGAAGTGCTGGAGGCAAATCTTTTGCTTCCTAAATATAATCTCGTTACCTTCACCTGGGGTAATGTAAGCGGTATAGACAGAGAAAAAGGTCTTATTGTTATCAAGCCCAGCGGTGTTGAGTACGACGTAATGACAGCTGAAGATATGGTTGTTGTTGACCTTGAGGGCAACGTTGTAGAGGGTAATCTCAACCCCTCTTCTGACACTGCAACCCATATCGAGCTTTATAAGGCTTTCCCCACAATCGGTGGTGTAATTCATACACATTCACCTTGGGCAACCTCGTGGGCTCAGGCCGGAAGAGGTATCCCCGCATACGGAACAACTCACGCTGACTATTTTTACGGTGAGATTCCTTGCACAAGACAGCTGACACCTGAAGAGGTTGAAAGAGCTTATGAAAAAGAAACAGGCACTGTTATTATTGAAGCTTTCAGAGAAAGAAACATCGATCCTGTGGCAGTACCCGGTGTAATAGTTTATAAGCACGGACCCTTTGCCTGGGGCAAAAATCCTCATCAGGCAGTACACAATGCAGTAGTAATGGAAACCGTTGCCAATATGGCATATCATGCTGAGCAGATTAATCCTCAGGGTACACCTATAGAGCAGTATCTTTTGGATAAGCATTATATGAGAAAGCACGGCCCCAATGCATATTACGGCCAGAAGAAATAAGAAAAAATAAGTAAAGTTTTGGTCAAGCTTTTACAAAAGCTTGCAGGGTGTGGGACAGAGTCCCACCACAATACAAAAGAGGTAGGATTAACCTACCTCTTAGTTTTTATTATCGCTCGCCGCGAGGCGTTACTTTTTGCTACCGCCAAAAAAGTAACCAAAAACGCGGTGATTATTAATTATCTCTTTCTTTAACTACGTTAAGGATACCTCCTGAATATGCATCGACTTCATATTCATACTCATAACCGCCATAGCTGAATTCAACCTCATAAACGATTACGCCTCTTTCTTTATCGAGCTTGCATTCAAATTCTCTTACCTGATTTTTCTGAAGGCCTGCATGAGCGAGAGCTATGCTTTCAGCCTTAGCATTGCCGATGTAAGCGCCTGCTGCGGGCTTATTAGCTACAGTACCTGATGTTGTTACGGAGATCACATCTGACCACTCACCGTAGCGGCTTGTGCCGTCAGCCTCTTTGAAATAAGCTCTTACCTTGAATTTGTAATTTGTACCTTCTTTACGGCCTGTGATTTTAGCAGTTGTATCTTTTACGGCTGTTTTACGTACAAATTTGCCTTTTGATGTGCTATAGATGTAAACCTGATAGCCTGTTGCTCTTTTAACGGGAGTCCAGCTGAGAGTCACGCTTGTCTTTGTCTTGGCACTTACCTTTACGTTATCTACTTCGTCGGGCTCTGTTGCAACAGTGATTGTTGTATAATCTGAGTAAACTGTACCGCCTGCCTTTTTGTCGTAAGCTCTTACTCTGATCTTGTAATTCTTAGCACTCTGGAGGTCGTCAACCTCATAAGTTGTTCTTGATGTTGAGGGGAGCTTAGTCCATTTCTTGGCAGTGTCGTTATATACATAAACCTGATAACCGTCAGCACCTGCTACCTTTGACCACTTGAGATTGATTTCGTCATCATCTATATGATATGGGGTGAGGTTTGCAACTTTAGCAAGTGAAGCTGCTGAGGAAGTGATAGCCAAGGATGAAAAAGCAAGTAATGTAACGAGTGTTAATGCTAAAAGTTTTGTAAGTTTCTTCATGATAAATCCACCTTTCAATGTTTAAATTTTTCGATTTTTTGATAACCTTTTGTTATCTTGATTGCATTATATTGGCTGAACCTTAAAGTTAGTTTAAACTAACTCGATTTTTTATGAATTTTTTGAAATTTTTTTGAGGGGTTCAATTCGGGTTACTGTAAGGACTTTATCACATACCTTAAAGCCTATTTCAAAATCTGAAAACTCAAATATATATTCTCTTTCAGGGTCATTCTGATAAGAGGGGCGGGGATCACACTGTAAAACGCCCATAAGCTCACCTCGCTTTTCCTGAGGTATCATTCCCATGAAATCTTCATTGATGATTACTTCGAGCTTTCTCTCGTCTAAGCTGTCCGTGAAACCGCCTGTAGCATCAGGAATGCTGTCACAGTAGGGGAGATAAGGCTTTATATCATATATGGGAGTGCCGTTCATCATATCACATCCGCTGACGTAAAGCACAGTGCCAAGGTGATTGTCATACTCTATCCTTTCGAGCTTTACACAGGAAAGGCCGATGGAGTTTGGTCTGAAAGGTGAACGGGTTGCAAAAACACCGATTCTTTTGTTTCCTCCTAAAAGGGGAGGTCTTACAGTCGGTCGCCAGCTTTCCTTGACAGCTTCAGAAAACTCCCATAAGAGCCAGATGTGGCTGAAGTTTTCAAGTTCTTTAAAAGCCTCAGCTATGCTGTATTGCTTTTCAAATATTATTTTACCTGTTATTTCTTTCACAAGACCGCTCTGTCTCGGCAGACCGAATTTAGTTTTAAAGTCCGTATATATATGAGCTATTGGTTTCATAATAAAAAACCTTTCTGTTTTATATATTAAATATACACCAAAGCTGAGAGTTAGTCAACAAAATACAAATATAGTATTTTAAGGGTATAATACTATCGGTCAGTTCTATATTCAGATATGAAAGCAGCGTTGTAAATGAAAAGGGTGTTTTCTATCCTGTTACATCTGATACAGATGTAATCGTTGATGCTCAGGGCAATATAACACCCCCAAAAAGAATATCTTCCGGGGGGTGTTGTATACAGAAGGGTTTTGTTACAGAAGGGTATCGAAGAAGCTTTTTGCAAGAGTGTAAGCCTGCTTGCCGTTCTGGGAGATGTATGACGAATGGTTTGCACCCTTGATGATTGCTATTTTACTGCCGGGGATACTCTCGTGAATGAATACGGAGTCGGACAACCACATAATATCGTATTCACCTGCAACTATATAGGCAGGGCAGGTTATTCTGGACAGGAGTTCGGCATTCATCTGAGGAAGAGTAAGCATCATATCATTGAGCTTATTCGGTTTCATAAGGTTAAAAATTCTGACACCGAGAGGGAAGTATGGCTTGAAGGTGTCGGGAGTAGTATTGGCACCGCAGGAGATAAAACCACCAAGTAAATCAGGGTATGTATAAGCTACGGTGAGGGCATTGATGCCTCCGTCGCTGTGTCCCATAAGGAAGGGCTTTTCTAAGCCAAGGGCTTCAATGAATTCTTTGATATCCTTAGCCATAAGGTCGTAGGAGATAACACCCGGGTCAGAGCTCTGACCGTGACATCTGCTTTCAATAACATATACCTTATAGTCACTTGCCAGATATGAGGCGGCTTCTTTGAGTGAGTCTTTATTTCCGCCATTGCCGTGGACTAAAATAAGAGGGTAACCTTGGTCACCGTAGACAGCATAATGCATAGTCATATCACTGAGCTTGACGTCAAATTCTTCAGCGGGGGTAGCTATTGCTGCTATATCGGGTTCATCGAGGGTTATGAGGTTATATTTTTTTGATTCGTTACGGATGTATAAATTCCACGCACTTACGCCGATGACAGCTGACAGGGCAACACAGCCGACCGTTTTGAGGATTTTCTTCCCGTTTTTCATATTATCACTCCTTTTTATAATTGTAGCATTTTGGGGAGGGGGTGTCAATAAAGGTAGCGGAAACTCAAAATAATAAATAAAGTTTTTTGATTACTTTTTTTCAAAAAAGTAATGCCACACGGCGAGTGATAATAAAAAGTCGCCTGAAATAAATCAAGCGACTTGAATTTTTTTATGTTGCGAGACGCTGTCTCGCGCTCTGCAAACTTTTGAAAAAGTTTGACAAAACTTTAGTTATATTACTTCAATAGTGAAGCCGTAATCATACTTGGTACCCTTATGCATAATGTTGGGCTCACGAAGACAAGCATTACCCGGTGTGTCACCACCAATACCTCTCTGCATAAGGTCAATGCAAACAGTTGTGAAATCCTTATGCTGGAGCTTGTGAATGTGAGTTGCATTGTCAAGCTCGTCAATGGTGTAGTGGTGACAGTTGATGCCGAAGGGCTTGTCACCAAGCTGAGTGAATCTCAGACCCTCACCCTTGGAGTTCTTGACTTCCATCATTCTTACATCAATTCTGTGACCGTTTTCCTGAGGTCTCATATAGTGGTGCTCCATATCGGTTACACTCATTTCATGCATTGCTATTCTTGCACCGCTCTGACGGTCAATGTAGTTCTCGTGAGGACCTCTGCCGTACCACTTGACCTGATCGAATTCTCTTGCCATTGTAAGCACAGAGCCGAAGCGTACCATGTCAACCATAGTAGGTGTACCCTTATGAGTGATATCAATTCTGCCGTCCGGATATACAGTGTAAGTCATCATAACCTCTTTCATACCCATTACGCTGACAGTTGTTTCGATGTAAGCTGTATGGCTGTAACGATGGATGAGAGTTGCCTTTGTCTTGAGCATATTGGTAGCTCTTCTCCAATGATAAAGAGGATGGAAGGGGATAAGAGGCGGTACAAAGTTGAGATAGTCAATATCGTTATCTGTAAGCGCTCTGTAATAGTTGGGCTTGAGAGAGCCTGCAAGATATTCCTTGCCGTCCTTTTCAATTGAAATAAGAAGTCCGTTTGAGAAGGTATAACCGAAGCCGTCACCAACAACTGTAAAGTCAGTATCGGTACCCTTGATGTCAACCTTGCCCTCGTACTTGATTTCTTCTTTCTTATCAGCTGACTTGATAATGAACTGATCCCAGCCCTGTTCATAGCCTGCCTTGGCAAAACGGCAATCCTCACGTCTGATGAAAGAGAAGGTGATGATAACTTCTCCCTTGGGCATAGTATCAAGCTTATAGTCAACGCTGAATTCCATTTCACTAAGAGGTGCAAGCTTTTCGAATACGGCTCTGTCAAGAACGCCCTTTGAAAGTACATTGCCGTTTTCAGCAATAACATAGGTTATATCAAACTTTGAAAGGTCTGAGAAAAGCTGCTTATTCTTAAGTAAGAACTTACCATTAGCTACATCTATAGCCTTAACCTGAATCTCACAGTAAACCTTTCTTACCTCGTGAATACAGGGGTGAACCTTTCTGTCAGCGGCAATGATGCCGTTAGCATTGAAGAAGGTGTTACTACCAACGATAGCGCAGGTGTTATAGGGAGGCTCAATCCAGATCTTCTTTTCGTTATAGTCTGTACCGTAAAGCCAGATATCCTCTCCGTCTTCACCAACCTTATGAATAGCCTGGTCAACGAAGTCCCAGATATAACCGCCGCAGAGGTTGTCGTACTTCTCGAAAGCATCCATATACTGCTGGAAATTACCCAGTGAGTTTTCCATAGCATGAGCATATTCGCAGAAAACAACGGGCTTAGTATAAAGCTCCTTGGGAATAGGCTTGCTGTCGGCTGCGAGAGCGTTAGCTATATTGTCAAACCAACCGATTGTCAGAGGCTCCTTCTTACCGAGCTTTTCAACCTGATCCTCAGTGGGATACATACGGCTGATAACATCACTCTTTGTAAAGTCAAAGTCACCCTCATAATGGAACTGTCTTGTATTATCGAGCCTGAGAGCTGCTTCCTTCATTCTCAGGAAGTTTGAGCCGTCGCCTGCTTCGTTACCAAGGCTCCACATAAATACGCTGGCGTGATTTCTGTCACGAAGAACCATTCTTTCCATACGGTCTACAACAGCCTTAGTCCACATAGGATTATCTCCGGGGACATTCTTTCTTCTTACGCCGTGAGTCTCAAGGTCGCATTCGTCCATTACATAGAAGCCGTATTCGTCGCAGAGGTCGTAGAAACGGGGATCGTTGGGATAGTGGCTGGTACGGATGGAGTTGATATTGTTCCTCTTCATAATGTCGAGGTCCTGAATATATCTTTCGTCAGGTACTGCCCAGCCGTGGTCGGGGTCAAAGTCGTGACGGTTGACACCTCTGATAAGAAGAGGCTGACCGTTTACAAGAATCTTTTCTCCCTTGATTTCATACTGCTTGAAGCCGATACGAACAGCCTTGTATGTAACAGAACCGTCACATTCAATCTTAAGAAGCATAGTATAAAGAGCGGGGTTTTCTGCTGACCAGAGAACGGGCTTTTCAATACGCTTTTTAAATGAAACGGTATTTTCACCGGGTACTGTAATAATTTCAGTAGTACCGATAACATTGGGTCTGCCTACTGTAAGCAGAGTAGCCTCAACCTTGATTCTCTTACCGCCCTCACTGTAATCCTTAACGAGGATGTCAGCTGAAAGGTCAGCATCGGTATAGTTGTTGATAAGGTCAGTTCTGATATAGAAGTCACGGATGCAGGTTTTGGGTTCACTGTAAAGATAAACCTCACGGTAGATACCGCTGAGGAACCACATATCCTGATCTTCAAGATATGTACCGTCAGTATAACGGTAAACCTCGGCTGCAACTGTATTTACACCCTTATGAAGATATTTTGTTACATCGAACTCATGAGGGGTAAATGAGCCCTGAGAATAGCCCACATACTCACCGTTGACATAAACGGCAAGACCTGCCTTACAAGCACCGAAGTGAAGGAAAATCTCTCTGCCGTCCCAGCTCTCGGGGAGAGTGAAGGTTGTTCTATGCATAGCAACCTCCTGACCGGAGATGTCAATTGAGGGGATTTTCTTCTTATCAACGCAGATGCAGTTGGGGAATGAGTTCGCATAATACCAGGGCTTGGTATAGTCCTTCTGGAACTGCCATACACCGGGGATTGTAATATCCTCCCAGGCACTGTCGTCAAAGTCAGGGGCTCTGAATTTTTCAGGCAGTGATCCTACACCCTTATACCAGAAAAATTTCCAGGTACCGTTTAATGAGAGCTTATAAGGGGAAGCCATTCTTTTTGCTGCAGCGTCTGCTGTATCATAGCATAAAGCAAGGGCATGACCGTCTTCTTTGTTTTCTTTGATAATTTCGGGGTTTTCCCAGATATACTTCATACATTGTCCCTTCTTTCATTGAATGTTTAAAAGAAATTATACATTATATATTTTACTAAATATCCTATAGGATGTCAAGGCTTTTAAAAATTAGCAGGGCGGTATATGTGAGGCTGCGGCTCCATAGCCGAAGCCCTGCAGGGCTTCGGCACGGCGACTTTGTCGCCGCAAATCGCCTTAAGGCGATTTGATGGAGCCGCCTCCCACCTCTTTATCTACCTTGAAATAAACAAGAAATAATGTCATATTACGGTGAGTCGCCACTCATTTTCGGTTTGTTTCAGCATATCTGTAACCGTTGTACCTATTAGAGAAAAAATACAGGTTGATTTTATATTATAGTTTTGAAAATTTCTCCACATTTCAACATATTTTTCAACAACTTTTACAAAATGTAATTTTGTTTTTTCAAAATATTGCAATTTTTTTATCATAGGTGTAAAATACGTTCTAACACAGTAAAGTGCTACAATACATTAAGGTAAATTTTATATCCCTGACCAATATAACGCAGGGAACAAAGGAGTTTTTATAAATGAGTTATATTCAGAACGTAATCGACGGCGTAGCTAAAAAATACGCTAACGAGCCTGAATTTGTTCAGACTGTAGCAGAGGTTCTCTCTTCACTTGAGCCTGTTATTCAGAGACACCCCGAGTACGAAAAAGCAGCTCTTCTCGAAAGAATGGTTGAGCCCGAAAGATCAATCTCATTCAGAGTAACATGGGTTGATGACAACGGCAGAGTACAGGTAAACACCGGCTACAGAGTACAGTTCAACGGAGCTATCGGTCCCTACAAAGGCGGTCTTCGTTTCCATCCCTCAGTTTATATCGGTATTATGAAGTTCCTCGCTTTCGAGCAGACCTTCAAAAACAGCCTTACAGGTCTTCCTATCGGTGGCGGTAAGGGTGGCTCTGACTTCGATCCCAGAGGTAAGAGTGATGCAGAAATCCTTCGCTTCTGTCAGGCGTTTATGACAGAGCTTTACAGACACAACGGTTCAGATGTTGACGTACCTGCAGGTGACATCGGTGTTGCCGGCAGAGAAATCGGTTATCTCTTCGGTCAGTACAGACGTATCAGGGGTAACTTTGAAAACGGTGTTCTCACAGGTAAGGGTCTTTCATACGGCGGTTCACTTATCAGACCTGAGGCTACAGGCTTTGGTGCAACATATTACGCTTGCGAAGTTCTTAAGCACTTCGGCGAAGATATCAAGGGCAAGACAGTTGCTGTTTCAGGCTTCGGTAACGTAGCATGGGGTACAGCTAAGAAGGTTGCAGAGCTCGGCGGTAAGGTTGTAACAATCTCAGGTCCTGACGGCTATGTATACGATCCCGACGGTATCGTTACAGAGGAAAAGATCAACTACCTTCTTGAAATGAGAGCAAGCGGCCGCGATAAGGCTCAGGACTATGCTGACAAGTTCGGCGTACAGTTCTTCCCCGGCGAAAAGCCCTGGGGTGTTAAGGTTGACATTGCTATGCCTTGTGCAACTCAGAATGAAATCGGTATGAATGAGGCTGCGAAGCTTGTAGCTAACGGTGTTCAGTATTACATCGAGGTTGCAAATATGCCCACAACAAACAAGGCTCTCTCATATCTTATGGATAACTGTAAGGCAGTTGCTCCCTCAAAGGCAGTTAACGCCGGCGGTGTTGCAGTTTCAGCTCTTGAAATGAGCCAGAACTCAATGAGATACAACTGGACAGCAGAAGAGGTTGACGAGAAGCTCAAGAGAATCATGAAGGATATTCACGACAACTCAGCTAAGGCAGCAGAAGAAAACGGTCTTGGCTACAACCTTGTAGCAGGAGCAAACATTGCAGGCTTTATGAAAGTCGCAGACGCAATGATGGCACAGGGCTTAATCTAAGGAATAAGAAAAGTTTTGGCGTGCTTTTACAAAAGCTCGTGGGGTGCGGGGCAACGCCCTGCAATATAAGAAAGACAAGTCGCTTGATTATTTCAGGCGACTTTTTTAATATAAAAAAGTCAGGGTAGACATTGAAATCTACCCTGATTGTTTTTTTAGTATTGCGAGACCCTGTCTCGCGCTCTGCAAACTTTTGTAAAAGTTTGACAAAACTTTACTTATTATGCTCTCGCTACCATCTCACCGTAGAGAGCCTTTTCTTCCTTGATGAATTCCTCAATAGCTTCAACTGAGGGCATCGCTGCACTGCAACTGTGAGCTGAAATAAGCATTGATGCTGATGCTGTACCGAACTCGAGTGCATCAATCATTTCCCAACCCTCGAGAAGACAACGGATGAATGCACTTGCATAGCCGTCACCGCCGCCGAAGCCTTTCATAGCCTTAACGGGGAAGGGCTTGATTGAATAGCTCTTGCCGTCGTTGGTATATGCTGTTGAGCCGTCCTTACCGTGCTTGATGATAACGATTTTAGCACCGTATGACTGCCAGAGCTTTGCGCTTTCCTCGTCAGTCTTGCATACGCCTGTGATAGCTTCTGTAAGGTCATATTCTTCTCTTGAGCCGAGGATGATGTCAGCGTTTCTTGCCACCATCTGATAGTAAACTGAAATCTCATCCTTATTCTTCCAGGTGTAAGGTCTGTAGTCGATGTCGAAGATAACAACTACATTGTTCTTTTTAGCAAGCATCATAGCCTTGAGAGCCGCGTCTCTTGAGGGACTCATTGAGAGAGCTGTACCTGAGATAACGATTGCCTTTGCTGATGCTATGTATTCCTCGCTTACCTCTTCGGGCTCCAGCATAAGGTCAGCGATAGCATCTCTGTACATAAGGATACTGCTTTCTGTGGGGCTCTTGATTTCAGTGAAGGTAAGACCGATTTTCTCGCCATTCTTAGCTCTGAAAATGTTTGAAGTGTCGATGCCGTCCTTCTTGAAATAGTCAACTACGAAGTCACCGTGCTGGTCATCTGATACCTTACCGATAAAGCCGACCTTTTTACCGAGTCTTGCAAGACCTACTGCAATGTTGGCAGGTGAGCCGCCAACGTATTTATTGAAGTTACAGCTTTCAGCTAAAGGTCTGTTCATATCTGTGGGGTTGAAGTCGATGGCAACTCTGCCGATGGGGATAACGTCAAGGGGCTTGCTCTGGTCAAATTCTACGTATTTCATAATGGTTTCTTCCTTTCTATATGTAATGCACCATAGGTGCAATTCATGCCTTTGGCAATTCATGGCGTGAGCCAATTCATGACCCGTAGGGTCAATTCATTTTATTTGCCCTCGCCGGGCAGGCATTCTTTTTCCTGTCGTGGAAAAAGAATCAAAAACACGATTTCTTATTCCGCTTTACCTACCGAATAGAAAATCTCCATATGGGCTTTCGCATTGAAGTCGGATCGT
>JAZQUF010000203.1:0-13793 GCA_045631165.1 Acutalibacteraceae bacterium | reverse complement strand
ATATCATACATACTCTCTATTGTCAATACTTTTTTGAAAGTTTTTTAAGATTTTTTCAAATCTTTTTTCTTTCAGCTTTTCTTGACCTTTTTCGCTCTCTGAGTTTCTCTCTCGCTGAGAGCTTGTATATATTATCACCTCACAAGCCTTTTGTCAACACTTTTTACAAACTTTTTTGTGCATTTTTGACTATATATTCCCCTTTAAATACGCTGTGCCGGGTGTTTTTGTGTGCAGGTGTATTTATGCCACTATATATTGTATCCGCCAGTGCTTTTGCTCGCTTTTGTCTATATGGGGTATGATGCTTCCATTTGCTTTTTGTATGTTTTAAGATGAAAAATAATAACTGCTCTATAAAAGAACAGTTATTACAATCAAATGATTTTATTCTTTTTCATTTGTCTGATAAGTCGCTTTGACCTCATCTTCAGATACGAATGTGTAATTGACCCAAGTTTCTTATACCATAGCAGTTCCGAATAAAGAGCATACAGTTCAAGTTTCATATCACAATACCTTGAAATCTCAACTTTACTTTTATAAATTTCATACAACTTCATCCTCTTACCAAAACCAACAGTCATAGCAAAAAGCTCGTATTCAGGGTCAGCCCACATAATATTAAAAGGATCTACAACTGAAAGCAATTCCATCGAGGTTTTATCTATTATAAAATTAGGCATCCAATAATCACCGTGAATTAGTGTAGGAGCGGATACCCTATCACAGAATATCTTATTAAAGTTGTTATAAGAAAGCTCTACTGCTTTCATAACAATGTCGTCGATTTTCTTTTCAGAATGCATAAGTTTTGAAAACTCATAAATCCCATCAGCAAAGGTTTTATAGTATTCCTGCCAAGTATCATATATAGCATTGTCGTAAGGTCCGAATTTATCATTATGTACCTGCTGAATAACCAAAAGATTATCAACAATGCTTTCAGCGAGATGTCTTCTGCCTAATCTGAATTTAAGGCATTTATCCGTACCGCTTACTCCATTTATATATTCCATAGCTATTACGCCTATGTTTTCCATTTTCTCAAAGAAATACACTTCGGGAATTTTGCTTTTGGTATTCTGCTTAAGAAAAGACAACATCTCATACTCCTGCAGCATAAGTTCAAAGTGTTCACTGACTTTAACAGCCATTACCTTAGGTTCTCCCGAACAATTCACGCGATAAACCGAACCACTTGCGCCATTGCCTATACGGCTAATGCTTTCAACAAATTGCTTTAAGTTTTTTTCTATGGATTTTTTAATCAGTAAATCTACATCCATACTTAACCCCCTCTTTTTCCACCAAAAATCCAAGTATACTTTATTATAGTATAATTATAACACAATCAAATTTAAATTCAACTTAATAATTGGAGATCATTTGAAACTTTCGGCGGCTCCACAAATCACGAAGTGATTTCGGGCGATGTTTCGCCCGGTCGGACGAAGTCCGACAGTGGAGCCGCATGCCGCTAATCTAAAAACGCGGGTAAAGTGTTACCCGAACAGCTTCACTCACCCGCGTACATATATATATATATTATAGTATTAGTCCATCTGTCTGATATCTTTACCACAGAAGTAGATTGCCATACTGCTGCCGATAATTCTCGATGCCACTCTCTGTGAATATCTCTCGCCGATCTCTTCAATAGAAAGATTTGTGCTGATGATAGTAGGAAGTGACGCAAGAATTCTGCTGTTTACAATGTTATATAGCTCAGCATTGGTAAACTGAGTTGAAAATTCTGTGCCAAGGTCATCAATAATAAGAAGGTCACAATTGAGAATATCTTCTTTGATACTGTCTTCGCGAGGCAATCTACCAAAGTGCTCAGCTTCAAGCTTATCCATTATTGATTGGACACTGCCGTAATACACATCATAACCTCTGTCTATAACCTCATTTGCTATAGCAAGTGAAAGATGTGTCTTGCCGAGACCTGTTTTGCCATACATAAATAAGCCTTGTGAATCAGGAGTAAAGTTTTCAGCATACTCCTTACAGTATTCATAATTGTTTTTCATATGTTCTCGCTGATTGACACCTATAACAGCGTCTGTTACATCAGGATATATGTCAATACGGAAGCTGTCAAAGGTGCACTTCTTGACAGGAGAATTTGCACCGAGTGCTTCTCTTGCCACATCTCTGATAAGCTTTCTGTAGCATTGACAATAAAACTCTTTGTTGTACCCTGTATCCTTACAGATTTCGCAGTTGTATTTTACATCGAGATAATTTTCAGGGAATCCTGCACTCTTGAGAAGCTCTTTTCTTCTTGCCTGAGCTTTGAGGTTTGCTATTGCAAGATTTTTTATATACTCATCTGCATTGGCACCCATACCTATAGCTTTTACAACCTCTACACCATGAGATGCCATTTCTCTTTCTATATCTAATATCTCCGGACAAAGAACTACTGCCGCTGAACGTCTTGTTTCTGCATCTCTTTCTGCGGTCTGCTTTCTCTGAGCGAGTATTTCTTTGGCTTTTATATACACACTTTTTTTGTATGACATATTTCCACCTTCTTAATCAGTATTTTTTTTATACTTAAGACCTATTGCCTTTTTGGTAAATGCGCTGACGTCATATGAGGGTTCATCCTGAAGCAATGCAGGAGTATTCTTGTTTGAAGCATTTTTCAGCGGAAGCTTCTTGTTTTTTTCTTCCTGCCACTTAGCTTTTTCACGCTGAATATCCATAGGAGTCTTTACTCCGCGCTCGTGCCAGTTACGGATTATTCTGTCCATATAAGGCATGCTCATTTTACCTGTACGGTCGACAGACTCCTCATAAGCATAATATATAATGTTTTCATCATATCCGTATTCTTTTACCCAGGCAACAAGATATCCTCTCTGCTTTGAGGTAGGGGTACGGTTTGAAATATCTGTAAGTGAACGAAGCTTATTCCATGTTTCGTTGACAACATTGTGCTCTTCAATATATTCCATAGCACCCTCAAGAGTATCAATGCCTTGCTCACTCCAGAGCTTGCCAAGCTTAGCAATAGAAGAAAAGCCTGTCTTCTGCTGTGACACGGAATACTCCACTGCCATAAGAATAACTTCAAATGGCAATCCGTAGCTGTCGTGCATCATAATAAGCACCGACTGACCATCATAGCCTATGGTTTTACCAAGAGCCGCCTGAGCTTCCGCAAACAAAGCCGAAAACTCTTTGCACTCCTGAAGTCTTGCAGCTATCTGTTCGTGGCTGGGTCTTGACAAAGGAATGTCGCTCACATTTTTCAGCACAGGCTCTGCTTCTTCTTTCTCTATTATAATGTCAGTTGTTGACTCTATATGAAGAATCGGCTTTGCCGTTTCGTCGCTTTTAACAAGCAGCCCTCTTTCCTGCCAGAATATCATTGCATCCTCTGCATCGGCCTTATCAAGAGATAAAGCAGCCGCCACATCTTCACCACTTAAATCTTTATCGCTGTGACGAAGCATATACAAAAGCACCTTTAACTGCAAAACACTTGCAAGTCTTATATTATCGTCAACTACACTTGTAGGCACCGCAAAGATACTCTTATAAGCGTAGGGATTAATTTCAAAACTCATAAATTTTTAACTTTCTCCTTTTTTGGATAAAAGAGGGCAAAGATTATTTCCTTGCCCTGAAAAAATTAATATTTACCTAAATACTTGTCGATTTCCCACTGTGAAACTCTTGTGCTGTATTCCATCCATTCCTCAGTCTTAGCTTCGATATATTTTCCGTGTACGTGTTCGCCCACTGCCATCTTTGCAAAATCGCTGTATTTGAACTCTCTGATAGCATCATAAAGGGTCTTGGGAAGTGAGTGGATACCTTCAGCCTTTCTCTCATCCGGAGTAAGGTGGAAGATGTTTGAATCCTTGGGTGACGGAGGTGTCATACCCTTTTCAATACCGTCAAGACCTGCCTGAAGCACTGCCGCCATAACAAGATACGGGTTAGCAGCAGGATCAGGATTACGGAGTTCAATTCTTGTGCCTGTGCCTCTTGCTGTAGGAATACGAACAAGGGGGCTTCTGTTTTTAGCAGACCAGGCAATATATACAGGAGCTTCATAACCGGGAACAAGTCTCTTATATGAGTTAACAATAGGATTGGTAATTACTGTGATAGCCTTGATGTGGTGCATTACACCTGCAATGAAGTTATATGCAACCTTGCTGAGACCTGCGGCATCATTTGTGTCACAGAACACATTTTCATTGCCGTTGAAAAGTGAAAGGTTGATATGCATTCCGGAACCGCAGATACCGTAAATAGGCTTCGGCATAAAGGTCGCATAAAGGCCGTGCTGATTGGCAAGATTCTTAACAACATATTTGAAAGTCATAACATTGTCAGCTGTTCTGAGCACTTCGTCATATTTGAAGTCGATTTCGTGCTGAGCAATTGCATTTTCGTGATGTGATGCTTCAATTTCAAAGCCCATCTTTTCAAGACAAAGGCAGATATCCTTGCGGCATCTCTCACCTCTGTCAACGGGTCCTAAATCAAAATAACCACCGTGGTCATAAGTTTTTGTAGTAGGCTTACCATGCTCATCAAGATGGAAAAGGAAAAATTCGCATTCAGGACCGATATTACAGGTATAACCCATATCAGCAGCCTTTTTGATAGCTCTTCTGAGCACATATCGGGGATCGCCCTCGAAAGGTGTGCCGTCAGCGTTATAAACATCGCATATAAGTCTTGCGGTTTTACCTGATGTTTCATCCCAGGGAAGAATGACAAAAGAGTCAAGGTCGGGATGAAGTCTCATATCACTTTCTTCGATTCGGACAAAACCATCGATAGATGAGCCGTCAAACATACAACCGTTGCCCAACGCCTTAGGAAGCTGACTTGCAGTGATACTTACACTCTTGAGCGTACCGAGAATGTCGGTAAACTGCAGACAGATAAAGTCAACATTTTCTTCTTTTGTTATGCGGATAATGTCCTCTTTTGTATATCTTGCCATTAGAATTTCCTCTTTCCTTACAGGGAATTAATTTATTTGTATAGTCGAGACAACTATACCATTTATATAAGATTTTGTCAAGAAAAAAAGCCACCTAGGTTACTGTTAAATTATTTATTGCAGGCAGGTTTGTGCACGGACGGCTCCGCGAAAGCACCAAAGGTGCTTTCCGAGTATGCCTCCGGCATCCTCGCGCCGAATTTCATTCGGCGACGGAGCCGCCCCACCGCACACTTCAGATTTTAATACCCTTGCAAAATAAGTATTATTATTGTATAATGCCATTAGATTTTGTGAGGTGATAACCATGTCAGACACTATAGCTGCAATTTCCACCCCCGTCGCTGCAGGCGGTATAGGTGTAATCAGAATATCAGGCGACGATGCAATTACCATTGCCGACAAAGCCTTCAATGCAACATCAGGCAAAAAGCTTTCCTCTCTCAAAGGGTACACTGCCGCTCACGGCAGAGTACATCTTGACGGTGAAGATATAGATGAAGGTGTGGCACTTGTTTTCCGCGCACCAAAAAGCTACACAGGAGAAGACACAGTTGAAATATCCTGTCACGGCGGTGTATATGTAACCAATCAGGTGCTTCGTGCCGTGCTGTCAGTAGGTGCACGACCTGCCGAAGCAGGTGAATTTACAAAAAGAGCTTTCCTCAACGGCAAGATGGATTTATCAGAAGCCGAAGCTGTTATGTCTCTTATCGGCGCTCAGGGTCAGCAGGGTATGAAGGCTGCAATGACAGCTCTTGATGGTGCCCTCAGCAGAAAGACTGATGAGCTTTGCGCTAAACTTATTTCAGCATCAGCTCATATGGCTGCCTGGGTTGACTACCCCGATGAAGAAATTCCCGAAATCAGCGACGATAATCTTAAAGATATTCTCAACGAAGTCAAAGCTCAGCTGACAGCTCTCCTTTCAAAGTTTGATGCAGGCAAGGCACTTACAAGTGGTGTCGATACCGCCATTGTCGGCAAACCCAATGTAGGCAAGTCTGCACTTATGAATATGCTTTCAGGCTTCAGCCGTTCAATTGTAACAAACATAGCAGGTACAACCCGTGACGTGGTTGAAGAAACCGTCCGCGTGGGCAGTGTAATTCTTCGTCTTGCCGATACTGCAGGCATCAGAGAAAGTGCCGACGTAGTTGAAAGCATCGGCGTTAACCTTGCAAGAACAAGAATCGAGCGCGCAGGTCTTATCCTTGCTGTTTTTGACGGCTCAGCTCCTCTCGACGACAGCGATAGAGAAATATTCGAGCTTTGCAGAGACAGAGATGTTATCGCTATCGTCAACAAGACCGACCTTCCATCAAATACAGACATTGAATATATCAAATCGCACTTTGCGGAAACAGTTTTCATCAGTGCTATGTCTCACGACGGTGAAGATGAGCTCACAAAAGCCATCGAGCGAGTCCTCGGCACAGATAAAATCGACACTTCAAAAGCAATGCTCACCACCGAGCGTCAGCGCATCAGCACACTCGGAGCTCTTGATAGCATAAACGAAGCCCTGAACGCTTTAGAAATTGGCATCACTATGGACGCTGTAAACGTATGCATCGACACTGCAATCGACAAGCTTCAGGAGCTGACAGGCAAAAAAGCAAAAGAAACTGTTGTAGATGAAGTATTCTCACAGTTCTGCGTAGGCAAATAAGAGGTGGAATATGAATAAAAGTGTTCTTATTACAGGAGCAAGCGGTGGTATCGGTGAAGCTATGTGCCGTGAGTTTGCAAAAGAGGGTTATGATGTGGCTATCCACTATAACTCCTCAGAAGAATCCGCCCTTAAGTTAAAGGCTGAGCTTGAAAATAACTACAAAGTAAAAGCTGTACCCATAAAGGCAGACCTGAGAAACAGCGAAGAAGTCAAATCTCTCGCAGAAACTGCTCTCAAAACTTTCGGAAAGATAGATGTGCTTGTCAACAATGCGGGTATGGCTTATCTCACACTTTTCCAGCTTGCCGACGACAGCAAGGTTAAGGAGCTTTTCGACATTAACCTTATGAGTGCAATGTCTCTTACAAAAGAAATCCTGCCATCTATGATAAAAAATCAATGGGGCAGAATCATAAATATTTCATCAATGTGGGGCATCGCAGGCGCTTCCTGTGAGGTACACTACAGCGCCAGCAAGTCAGCGCTTATCGGCTTTACAAAGGCACTCGCAAAAGAGGTCGGGCCAAGTGGCATCACCGTCAACTGCATAGCGCCTGGCTACATTGACACAAAGATGAACAGCAACATTGACGAGGACAGTGTAACGGAAATCGTCGAGGCAACACCCGTTGGCAGAAAGGGCAGACCCGAAGATGTGGCGCCACTTGGAGTTTTCCTCTCAAGTGACAAAGCGGACTTCATTACGGGTCAGATTATCAGTATTGATGGCGGATATGGAATATAAACGTAAGACTCCCATAGAGGTGTACTCTATGGGATTTGTTTATGTATTAAATTTGAGGGTATCTTTATAGACTTTTATCGAATACAATATACCTATAAGCATAGGAATAAAAAACATCACTGACAACAAAACTGATTGCATGCCATAAGTTTCTATTCCTATAATATTTGAAATCTGCACATACATAGAAAACATCCCAATGCTGGGTAGCATAAACACAACAACCAAAATATCTGCTATAGAAGATATAATCGGAATGTTTAATTCAAATATAAATGAAAACAGCTGTGACATTATCCAACAAACAGCAGGCATAGCAAAAAAGACAATTGAGCTTTTATAATAAACATCCTTACCTGTTTTTGCAGAATGTTTTGCAACTAAAATACAAGATACTATAAAAACAAAAGGAAAGATAAGCACTAATGGACCTGCAGGGAAAAATACAATATCTTCAACAAAAGATAATCTTCCCGACAGCAAGTGACCAAAAGCCCACAAGCCAACAGATGACAAAAATGCGAGAAAAATTTGGGTTGATTTTTTCGTTTTCATAATAGCACCACCTTTCAATTTCAGTGCATTTTTTGGTTATGCAAAAATAAAACCTAAATCATGAGCGCAAATAAAAAAGATTAAAGATGCAATGAAAATCGCATTTACTATGTGGGTAAAGACGATGCTTTTATCTATTATTATCTTTTTGTGATGAATAGTGCGGATAACCAATACAACTACGAAAAGCACGATAGCAATTAAGGCAAGCACCGAAGATATAATAAGCGTCCAATACATAAACCCTGATGAAAACATAAAGCGAAGGCTCTCTTTGTTGACTAAAAATGGAAATACAAAAGAAATTATGAGGGATAATAAACAAAGAATAATATCAACTTTTGTAAGAACTTTTCCTGCTTTATCTAACTTATCCATAAAAGCACCACCTTTCAATTTCATAATAATCAATTAACTAAAAATGTCAAGCAACATTCTGTTGCGAAGGTGGTTATTACGATTTTCATAAAAAAGAAAAGGGTTACACTTTCGTGTAACCTCGTTTTCTTATGGCGCGCTGTAAGGGATTTCAGTCCGACGCTCCCGCGTCTATCGCCTCGCTTCGCTCTGCCTCTTGTGGTTCCCGAAAGTTGTTTTCAGCTTGGAGCGCTGACAACTTTCGACCACTGCGCATCGTTACGCTCGCTTCATCGTCCACCGGACGCGCTCGCGACCTCACCACGTCGGCGAAAACAGTCCACCGGACTGTTTTCTTCCGCATACTTCGTATGCTCCCTCCTTGTTCGAATCCCTTGGCAGCTTTTATACTTTTTTAAAGCTTTATAAAAAAAGAAAAGGGTCACACTCTCGTGTGACCTCATTTTCTTATGGCGCGCTGTAAGGGATTCGAACCCCTGACCTTCTGGTCCGTAGCCAGACACTCTATCCAGCTGAGCTAACAGCGCAATTGGATTTAGCCTATGTATGATATCACAAAACACTTCTGTTGTCAATACATAACAGGAAAAAAGTTTTTATTGATTTTTGCAGTCTTATATGTTATCATTTTTTTGTAATCTTAAAAACAATTAAACGGAGGCAATAACTATGAATATATGGCACGATATAAGCGCTGACAGAATTTCAACCAAAGCCTTTGATGCAGTAATCGAAATCAGTAAAGGCAGTAAAATGAAATATGAGTTTGATAAGAAAACAGGCCTTCTCCGTCTTGACAGAGTCCTGCATACATCAACTCACTATCCTGCAAACTACGGCTTCATTCCTCTGACATACGCGGCAGACAACGACCCTCTCGATGTACTTGTCCTCTGCTCAGAAAAAATCGACTCAATGGTACTTGCCGAGTGCTACCCCATCGGTGTGATTACAATGCTTGACAGCGGCGCTGCTGACGATAAGATTATCGCCATCCATGCAGGCGACCCCACATACAACGGCTACACAGATATTTCTCAGCTTCCTAAACACATCTTCGATGAGATGACCCACTTCTTCTCCGTTTACAAAACACTCGAAAACAAAACAACTGTTATCGACGAAGCCAAAGGCAGAGAAGAAGCAGAAAAAATCATCGAAGAATCTATCGAAAGATATAAAGAATACTACGGTAAATATAAATTCTTATAATAAAAATCAAGACCTGAGCTTTAAACCTTCAGGTCTTTTTATTTTATAAAAAAACAGCCCCATCCTCTATCGGACGGAGCTGTAAAAATATCAAAGTAATAAAAGAAGGAAAACACCTGTAAAAGCACCCATACCAAGCATAAGTGTAAGTCCCATAAGCATCGCAAGGAAATTCATTCCGAAAAGTGCGGCAGCACCTATTTTAACAGGCATTGTATTTTCTGCCTCTGAGATGTTCTGCCAACGAACATGAACAGTATCCTTCACTCTGTAGTAATTATCATTTTCAAGGCTGTTTACGTTTTTAGCTCTTTTAAGTCCGCAGGCCTTGAGACCTAAAGCAAATTCCTTTGCCATTTTTGCATCCTTGAATGTGATCTTGGAAACCATTCTGAGTTCATCAGCAGGCTCAACCTGTCTGAGATGACCGATTTTAAAGCCTGTACACCACCAATATTTATCATAATCTCTTGTGAATTCTCTTACCCATTCACCATCTGAGTTTTCGTGGTATAATGTCATCTCCATAGTAGGCCAGTATTCTTTTTCAGCCTTACCGTAGAATGTAAGATATCCGGGATCCTTTTCTGAAACATCCTTTGTATAAATACCTATCTCAGAGCCGTAGAAAAGATAACCATACTGACCCTTCCAGAGCTGAATCATAAAATCTCTGTCTTCATATGTGAAGAAAACTCGTGTATAGTCATATTCAAGAACTACATACGGAGCAGCAAGGTCATATATTCTGGCATAACCAAAAGTATCCTGCCAGCATTCCTTATCATTGGTATAAAAATAATCATCGGCATAATTATACTTATAGCTGAGCACCTGATTGCCCTCTAAAAAGTTTTTAACAAAGTTTTTCTGAGTTGTTACATTGACACTGTAATAGCCCTTGACAGTCTGGCCTGCAACTTTTGCAGTAGCAGTTATAAGAGCTCTGCCCACATTCACACCTGTTACTACGCCACTTCCATCAACGGTTGCTATAGATACATCAGAAGATTCCCAGGAAATATCGGGCTGGCGGCTGACACCTTTTACCTTTGCGGTAAGAACCATCGTATTATTCTTCACAAGGTTGATGCCTTCTCCGGTTATCTCTAATTCAAAAGTATCTTTCGCCATAACCGCACCTATTGTGTCAACAGATGTTTTCTTTACATCTACAGCACTGCAGCATAAAGCAACTGAAGAAAGAATAAGAATCATCATCAAAAATAAAATACTGTTTTTGAATATTTTTTTCATGGGTATCCTCCTGCTTTTTTTATTTTTATATGAAAAAATTCCACTGTTACAAAAGGGAATTCCATATTCAGTCAAGCGTGTTAGCTTAACAACAGAGCTGAGCAAAAAACATATCGCTAAAAACCCGACACTGCACCACTCTAATTTAACATTATATAATAAAATGTGGATATTTTCAATAACAATACTCATAAATTTTCCAAAAACTCAAAACTATTTATAAAAGAAACAGCTAAAATCCCACAGATTGTATCTTTTCAAAGGTGTAATTGTATGCTAAAATGATAAAAGTGAAAGGAGCGCTCACTATGTTAACAGAATTCCCCTTATATTGCAAAAAATTCCATTGTATTGCCGACAGATGCACTGACAGTTGCTGCGTCGGATGGGAAATAGAAATTGATACTCCTACAGCAGAGTACTATAAAGCTGTCAGCGGATGTTTTGGCGAAAGACTCAGAAGTAACATAGACGGAAATGACACCTTTACATTCAGACTGAAAAATGAACGTTGCCCTTTCCTCAATGAAAAAAATCTTTGTGATATCATAATCAACCTCGGCGAACATAAGCTTTGTCAGATATGCCGTGATCATCCGCGATATTTTGAATGGTACGCTGACAAAAAAGAAGGCGGTATCGGTCTTTGCTGTGAAGAGGCCGCAAGAATCATCGTTACAAGCGAAGATAAATTCGAAACTTATATGGCTAAGTGTGATGATGAAGGCTACGATGATTATAACAGTGCTCTTTATGAGATGCTGTCTTTTGCAAGAAATGAGATTATCGACACTCTTGAAAACGACTCTCTTAGTCTCAAAGACAGGCTCTGCTCTGTTTCCGCATATGCAGAAAAAATTCAGTTTATGGCTGACAACTACGTTTTTGAGCATCTGCCCATCCATGAAATCAGCTCCCCTGAAACTGAAAAAGCAAATATAGATGGATTTCTTGAGAGTTTTTCCCAGCTTGAATCCATTGATGAAAATTGGGACGAATATTTCAGCCGGCTTATTGCCTCCTCTGATACATTAGCCAACAACCTTCTCCTTGCAGACACCACTATTGATCTTTATCTCAAAAATATCGCAGTATATTTTATATGGAGATATTTCCTGAAGGGCGTATTCGACGAAGAAATACTCTCCAAGGTACGCCTGATGGCTGTAAGTGTAGCAATGATTAAGCTTATGTATCTTGAAGCAGAGCTTTCCGGCGAATGCCTCAATGGAGAAAAATGCAGTATGCTTGCTAAAAACTATTCAAAAGAAATCGAATACAGCGAGGAAAATCTCGAAAAAATATATGATATGTGTTATAACAAGCCTGCATTTTCCGTCGAAAACATACTTTCCATTATATAAAAGAAAACCGCTTCTGAAAAGAGGCGGTTCTACTGTTTATTTGCCGTAGTGATTTATGATTCTCTGATACTCTTCATCTGTGATTGCTGTGACACTGCCGTGACGGGGACCGAAATCCATTTTATAATCACTGACATGTGTGAAGTTATGGAAGTCAGTAGTTTCCTGCATAAAGAATCTGCCCTTGCTGTATTCATCCATAATCATCACCCATTTATCTGTACCATGGATTTTATACATCTCACTGCCCTCAACACCTGAAGGTGCAAGGGATACTTCAACAGGCTTATCTTCATAGGGGCCACTTACTCTCTCACTTGTAACATAAGCAATAGTCTGATTCTCCTCATATTTGAAATAAAGATAATATAGTTTTTCAGCTTCATTGTAAATTATATCGCCGTCGATAGTCTGACAATATCTGCAATAAAGAGACTTGGGGGTTGTTATTGTACGGAAGTCCTTTGTGTGGGCATAGTACATACCTGCAGTGTTATGGCGTTTAGTTGAGTGCGCCCAATAGAGCATATACATATTTTCTTTTTCATCCCATATTGCCTGAGGTGCCCAGGCTCTTGTGGTATCGGCGAAGTCCTCACCTAAATCACACATATCGATTATGTTTTCATCGTACCAATCAATTAAATCCTTACTTCTCCACACTACAAGGGCGTGATTTGACTCCCAACCCTCAATGCACTTCATATCTGTGCCGACTATGTAGTAATAATCATCCTGACCTTTAAATATATACGGGTCACGTACGCACTGTTTACCTTTAGTCTGCACAATAACAGGCTGATTGCCGTTAAGAGGTGTAAAGTGATAGCCGTCTTCACTTACAGCAAAACAAATTCTTTCCTGATGGGGTTCATTGCCTAAGAAATAGGCGAAGAGATATCTGTTTCTTTCCATAATTGTTCTCCCTTAGTTGATAAGTTGAGTATAGCAAAACTGAATTGATAAGTAAAGTTATTTTTTGTTTTAATATCAAACTTTCTCGGCGGGATAAAAGCAAAAGGAACGCGAGCATTCGCCCGCGTCCCAACAATATTAACTTTATTGTGGCAGGGTTTCGCCCCGCACCCCACCGCTCGCCGCGGAGGCGTTGCTTTTGCTAGCGCCCAAAAGCAACACAAAACGCGCTGTTATTTATCACTCATTACTTCTTTAAGTGATGTTGCTAAACCTGCAAGGCCTTGAATCTCTGAGGGAATAATAATCTTTGTTGCCTTGCCGTCTGCTGCAGCCTGAAATGCTTCAAGCGCCTTGATTCTGATAACCTGATCTGATGCACCTGCTTCATTGATAAGCTTGATACCCTCTGCAGTAGCCTGCTGAACCTTAAGAATAGCCTCAGCCTGACCCTCAGCTTCAAGAATACGAACCTGCTTTTCAGCATCGGCACGAAGAATAGCTGACTCTTTTTCACCTTCTGCAAGAAGGATAGCACTCTTCTTTTCACCCTCTGCCTTGAGGATTGATTCACGGCGTTCACGTTCAGCCTTCATCTGCTTTTCCATTGCATCCTGAATCTCTCTGGGAGGCATAATGTTCTTAAGCTCTACACGGTTAATCTTGATACCCCAGGGATCTGTTGCTTCGTCAAGGATTGAACGCATCTTG
>JAZQUF010000202.1:0-16908 GCA_045631165.1 Acutalibacteraceae bacterium | reverse complement strand
CATCGGCACCGTTCACACATAAAACAATGTGTTTTTCTGCAGCTTCAGGATAAGAAACTGAGTAAACAAGCCTGCCGTTTTCACGTTTCCATAAAGCAGCAATTCTGCCATAAACACTGTCAAAACTTGCTGAGGCCTCATTCATAGTCTTCGGGAAGAAGGGCTCAAGCTTTATTTTATCGGCACATACCTTGATACCGCATATTTGTTCCATAAAGAAGGCACTTATATTACCCCAAAAGTGGTGGTTATGTGAGTCCGTTCCGCTGGCAGGATTAAAGCTTTCACAAAGACCTGTTTCACCTGCATCTATCCACTGCACATAGGATGGTACTGTCGGGTTTTCGAGTACTTTGATTGCTGTATCAATTTCTCCGCCCTCGGCAAGGACATGAAAAAGCACTCTCGCACCCAGTACACCTGTATCAATGTGATAATCGGCATCTCTGACGAAAGTCATAAGCGAATCGAAAGCCTTGTCCTTTTCGTCAGAATTAATAATGCCGTAGTAAATACCCATAGCCTGAGAGGTCTGACATCTTCCGTCAAATACACAGTCATCAGAGTTAAAAAGATGCTTTCTGATGCTGTCTCTTATAGAGGTCGCAAATTCTCTGCAATACTCTGCATTTTCCTTGTCATTTATAGCCTCAAACATCAGAGAAGCCTTGTCTGATATGTCATATGCTTCAATACTATCTGTCAGAATCAGAGGAGCCTTTGTTGGTCTGTGAGGAGCTAACCAGTCATTAAGACCTATAGCAAGAAGGCCCTTTTCATCCCTACGGGTTTCAAGGTATTTCAGATACTTTACAATATGATTTTTGCACTGTTCAAAAGCCGAAATATCGTTTCTTTTCTGCCATACCTGCCACGGAAGCTCTGTAAGCACCGCATCCCATGCAGGGCCGTTACCCCATTCAAAGCCCCAGCCACCTGTGGGTACAATACCGGGCAGAGCACCCTGAGCATTCTGCGCCTTGCAGATTGCAGTAAGCCACTGCTTATAGTTATCTGTAGGTTCAAAATAAAGAAGTGTATGAGGCATTGAAAGAGCCGCATCGGCTGTCCAGCCATTCTTTTCACGCTGAGGACAATCCGTCGGGAAATGGTGGAAATTGGATAAAGTCGAGTTAAGGGTCATTCTGTGAAGAGTATTGATTATCTCGTCATCACAGATGAATTCACCCTTACTGCCAAGCTCAGTATTCATAACAAGGTATGTAAGCAAATCTTCTGTTGCCTGAGCCTTGGTAATACCCTCAACCTTTACATATCTGAAGCCGTGATATGTGAAGGTGGGCGTCCATATATTTTCACCCTCCTTGCAGATATATACATCACGCTGTACATACTTGCGATGAGAACCTTTAAAACTTGTGTTATGCCAGAAAAACTTTCCGTCTTTGATAATCTCACCAAAAGTCAGTTTGATTTTTTGTCTGTGATTTCCGCTAATTTTCAGCTGACATACACCGGCAGTATTTACACCGAAGTCATATATATAAGCATTCTTCTCTTTCCATATTCTGACAGGAGAAATCCTTTCACGTATAACGATGGGCTTTATGTCAGAAAGCTTCTTTTCCCCCTTTGGTGATGAGGTTTTTACGGCAGGTCTCCATACGCCCTCATCAAAGGTCGCGTCATACATCTCACCGAGCCTTAAATCATCACGTACTATCTTCGACGGACGGCAGAGCACACTCTCATCAGCCTCAATTACTTCCACAGAGCCGTCATCATATCCGAGCTCTATTGCAAAAGCAAGCTTCGGTGCCGAACGGAAACTGGCCTTGTGAAAATCCCATATGAAGCCACCAAAGGCATTCTGCATACCATTGCCGAGGAGGAAGCTTATCTCACATACTTTACCTGAAATCAGATCCGTAATATCATAGTTGTCATAAAAAACCACATCGTCAGAATTGGTTATATAAGGGGCAAGATAGCTCTTTGTTGTTCTCTTACCATCAATAAAAAGCTCATAAAATCCAAGACCGCAGACCGTCAGTGATGCTTTGGCAAGACTATCTTTAAGAGCAACTGACTTTTTAAACCAAGGTGCGTGAACCCTTCTGCGATATCCTGCGTACTTTTCAGATGCACATATAAAACTATCTGATAAAATCATATTTTCACTCTCCCACGAGATTACATATCATCTTCTGACAAGGTAATTATAACACAGACCAACAACTCTTTTCAACAAAAAATATTCCCCGACCATAAGATCAGGGAATATATAATAAGCTTATACATTAGTCAGCACATAACGGTAAAAATCAACTGCAGGAGCAAGTGTAGCTACATCAACGTTTTCATCAATACCGTGAACACTGTCAAGCTGCTGCTTGTCAATCTTAAAGGGTACGAAGCGTACACAGTTGTCACATACACGGTTAAAGTATCTGCTGTCTGTAGCAGCATTCATAATATAAGGAACAGGCTTATAGTCAGGGAAAATGTTATTGACTGCCTTCTCGATAAATCTGAATGCCTCGCCATTGAAGTCTGTAATACCTGACTCGATGCCATCATCGGTAACTACTGTTTCAATATCATATTTCTTTGCGAGAGCTGTAATTGCCTCAACACTTGACTTCTTGCCCTGGTGGTGTGAGAAGCGCATATTACCTACAACCCATGCCTCCTGAGGAATAACGTTTGTACCGTCTGAGCCCTTACTCATAGTGAAAGCAAGAGTTGTTCTGAGAAGTGCTGCACCTGCCGGTGAAATCATAGGCATTACCTTCTTGAGCACAGGCTTGAATGCATTGACATTACTGCAGGCTGTTTTCATAATACCGCTCATTGTGGGTGAAAAGCGTGAAAGCATTTCCTTGACGGTATCTGACATCTGAACCTCAAAGCATTCTGCTTTTTCAGCTTCAGCCATAAACTTACCAAGACGTACAAGCGGAGTATTCTTTCCGGGAGCTGATGCATGACCACCGTTTGATTTAGCGATAAACTTAAGGTCAACATAGCCCTTTTCTCCGACACCTATCATTGCAAAGGTACCGTCAGCACCTCCGATAGGATCATACATAATCATACCGCCCTCATCAAGAACCATATGGAATCTGATGTTTCTCTTCTGAAGTTCGAGAGAAATAGCGTCACCACCTTCACCACCGATTTCTTCGGTGCAGGCTGTTACAAAATATGTATCTCTCTTAGGAGTAAAGCCCTCTGCAATAAGCTCTTCCGCAGCCTGGAACATCATTGCAAGACCGCCCTTGGTATCAAGGGTGCCTCTGCCCCATACCTTGCCGTCTGCAATTGCGCCGGAAAAAGCAGGATGTGTCCACTCACCACTTGCTTCAACAACGTCGTGGTGGTTCATAAGCAGAACCGGCTCCAATGACGGGTCAGTACCCTTCCATTTAAGCATAAGGCTACCGTCAAAGTTTTCACACTCCACTGTAGCAAAAAGCTTCGGATAGGTTTCACGAAGGACCTCGTGGAAACCTAAGAATTTATTGATATCCTGTTTTTCTCTCGAAGAAATTGTTTCAACCTTTATAAGCTTTGAAAGAATTTCAGCATATTTCATTGAACGATTTTCACTCATATCTTTATCTCCTTAATATGTAATGAAAGTATTATATCATATATTATTTATAAATGAAAGTGTTTTGATTAATTTATGTAGTGTATAAATTAATTAGCAAAGATAAAATGCCACCCTTGCAGGATGGCACTACATTTTTTCGATTATAACTCAATTTCCTTGCAGATTTCAGGAATAATAAACTCTATTTCCGGATGATTCTTTTTCGTCATTTTTCTGAGTCTTTCAACGCTGACTTCTCTGGTAACAGGCGGAAAAGCATTATCAAAATGGTCTACAAGAATTTTCTTCGGCTTGTATCTGTCTATAAAGTCTTTTGTTTTTTCGGGCACAAAAATACTGCCGCCATTAGCAAGAATCAGAAGATCTATATCGTCGGGATACACCTCACCCGGGTACTCACGGAATGATCCGGTCAGGAAAATCTTTTTACCCTCTGCCTCAATCTCATAAGCAACGATCTCGCCGCCCTCGGGCATTTTGTGATTCATATATGCCTGCCACAGCAAACGAGGAAACATAGTGATGCTCTGAGGCACCACAGAGAGAATATAAACCGGGTCAAAGACTATATGTCTGAACCGACGGGGTCTGATTGTAAAATTACCAATCTGAATGACATCATCGGGTTTTATGGTTTTGAAACGAGCCTCGGGTACACCCTTCTCCACAAGAGTTTTCTTCGGAGTTTCGGTACAATATATAGGAACAGTTTTATCCTTTTCGGCAAGCTCCGGGATACTGTATATATGGTCAAAATGACCGTGAGTGATAAAAACTGCATCAAATCCGACAAAGCCCCCTATGGGTGTAGTTTCAATGCGCTTATTCATACGCACAAAGGGATCGAAAATCAGCTTGGTTTTTCCGTCATCAAGCCCTATAGTTGCAGTTCCGTACCAGGTAATCTTCATATTCAACATCCTCTCACATTGTTACTGCGGAAATCTCTTCCTACAATTTTATTATACAAACAATCAGAAAGTGTTGATTAAATATGTGTAAACATTCATAGAACTGAGTTTACTGGCAACTACATCGGAAGATGGTTTGTGGAAAGAAAGAGAGCTTCATAAAAATTAACATTGCCTATGAGTTTCGTTATTTGATTGTAAGGATTGTCAGCGACAAATTTGAATTTGCCGAACTGTAATGTGCCGTTTATAAAAAATCATTTATCTCCATATAAAACCCGACACTTCTGATTTTCGGGTCAGAAGTGTCGTTGCGGTTACAATCAAACTTGTTTAACGGATCAAATCAGCTGAACGAACCTGGGGAATTCGGGCATAACGGCGTCTTCTTCTCCGTTGTTCTTCGCTCTGAAATAAGCGACAAGATCCTGGAAATATTTGACAAGGCCATTGATGTAATTGATGAAACCTTCCATGTGGTATACCTCCTTGCGCATTGTGCGATATTTGAGTAACAAGTCGCCTTGTTGACCGATTTCATCATAGTATAAAACCGGGATTTTGTAAAGGGACAAAAAATTTTTTAATAGATTATTCACACTTTGATATTCATTTCACATCATTTCAGGAAGCGACGATGGAACAAGCGTGAGTCGCCGCACAGGGCAGGATAATATACACAAAGATCAAAGTGGATTTATGTGAATAACAGCATATATTACCCACCACCACAAACAAGGTTAAATGCCCGGTTTCAAGTTAATCATCCTCCGAAAGCTCATAGTTGACAATGTCAAACTGATCTCTAATCACCCGAATAATCACCGCATTCATCTGGACATATGCCGTTACAAACCCCGGTGTGAATGCATTGAGAACTCCCGTATATGGCTCTCCAACTCTGGCGAGTCAGATTATAAGGCACGATTGCACGGTTACAAGGGCACACTTACACGATTACAGGGGCACAAAAACACGTTTACTGCCACAATTACACGATTACCCCCACGTTTTCACGATTACTGCTTTCATCTAAACCCAAAAATTGATAGAAAACCTGCTCCGGCACTGAATACCGGGGCAGGTTTTCACGATTACGGGGCTGAAAAGCCCTTATATTGCGGAAAATAGGGATAAAAAATGAACCCCACTGAAATTGTATCAAAATTTCAGTAGGATTATGTGCTTCCCGTACCATTTTGATACAAAAAAATCACCGGTGGCGAAGCTTTGTCAAAAGTGGCGAAGTTTTCTTCAGAGTGGCGAACTTTTCTTCGAAGTGGCGAAAATTAGATTTTTGTAATTTCAAAGGTGCTTTTATGTTATTAAAACCTCTAAAATACAACAATTTTGATACAAAATTGCAGGTGGATGAAAATCACCTTGCCGGACGAAAACAAAGTTTTTTATCTTTTTCTCTTATATTTCAGCACGAACACAACACCAAAACCAAGGAACAACACACTAATAGCAATCATCACTAATGATGATGCTGAAATCATACTCTGCGGTTGAGACTGTGACTGTCCTCTGTCGGGGAAACTCCCGTCAGGTCTTTGCATCTGACCGTTTGAATTTTCCTGCGAGTTGGTGCTTTCTCCGTTGCTGATTTCAGGTCTTGCTCCGCCGCCGAAATTACCCGGCATCTGAGGTCTTGAATTACCACTGTTGTCGTCGCTTTCTGTGTTGTCGGAGTCTGTTGACGGCTTTTCAACATAGGAATTATTATCTGCATTGCTGTCGGAGCTGCCCTGTGGCTTTTGTATATTACCACCGGGGAAGTTCATATCGCCTTTGCCACCCATACCGCTCATTGAACCCATAGCACTTGTGTTAAGTTTGCTACCATCAACGAGAGTATCACTCTTCTGAGTGTCAGATGTTTTGCCGATGGTACCATTCAGCTGACCTCTTACACTTTCAGCTCTGAGCATACAGAATTCTTTGAGAGTAGTACTACCTTTCTCGAACTCTTCATAAGTGCAGAACTTGGTCGGATCTTTTTCAATATATGGAGCAATCATTGCAACTGTGCTATTGTAGAACTCTTCAAAGTATCCGCTGTCGAAATATTCAGATATAAACTCTGAGAAGTACTGATGATAGAGCTCTGTATATTCTTCACTGCTGAAAATCCAGTCGATCATCGGTCTGTCGCCGTTACCACTGACAGATAAAGGTGTGTCGATGGGGTCATTGATTGAACTTGTAGCACCGCCCATTGACATAAAGCTGCCGAAAGCAAGATTGTAGTCCCAGGGTATCATCTGCATCTGACCGTCATTTTCATAGAGGTAGTAGTTGTGAATCATTGAGCCTGTATAACTGTCGGAGTTGACAACAAAGTTGTGTACAACAAAGTAGTTGACAACAGCTTCAATATCTACTGTGTTTTCCAGGTCTTCACCATTGCTGAGCTTTCTGAGAGCTTCAATAAGACGCTTTTCGTCTGCTTTTGATACATCTGTCTTGGCACTGCTGAAAATGTTGGAGTAGCTGTCTGCATCGTCGTCGATATACTGAAGCTTTACATCAGATGAGCCCATACCGAAACCACCAAAACCACCGGGCATACCACTTGGCATTTCGCCACCGAATGACGGCATACCTGAAGCATTGCTACCCATAATCTCTTGCATAAGCTTCTGAATGGTGTCTTCGTCAAGCTTATTCATAAGAGACATAACGTCAGTTATTGAGAGGTTGTCAAAATCTACACCGTCTAAGAGAGATTCATCAAGTCCGAGTTTTTTGAAAGCGTTTCGCACGGTTTCTTCGTCAATATCGAAATCGAAGTTGAAGCCACCCATATTACCCATTGACGGCATATCAAAACCTGATGGTGGATTACCGCCTGAGGGAGGTGCAAATGAATTACTGCTGCTGAGCTGCATAACCTGGGCTGAAGAAGTGCTGTCTGTACTCATACTGAGAATATCGGAAAGGTTGGGTCTTTCACCACCCTGAGGAGGCATCTGACCACCCATATCGGGAGGAGTCATTCCTTCAGGCATCTCTCCACCAAAGGGATTACCACCTTGGGGAGGTTCCATACCTTCAGGGAATGTGAAGCCTTCAGGCATTTCTTCGCCGAAAGGATTACCACCGCCCTCGGGAGGAGTCATACCTTCAGGAGGAGTCATGCCCTCGGGCATATTGGGATAGGATGGAGCTGTAGTGGTGGTTGTGTTTTCGGTTGTAGTTGTGTTTTCTGTTGAGGGTACTGTAGTTGTGGTATCAGGCTGTGTAGTAGTCACCTGTGTTGTTTTTTCGGCAGAGTCCGTTTTGTCACTGTCCATAAAGGCATCAATATCAAAATCCTTGCCGTTGCCGCGACCGCCACCCATATTCATACTGTCGGGCTTATAAAGTTCACCGTAGTCCTTGCCGTAATTACGCTGCAGGAAAGATTCTTCCACACCCTCGACTGCAAGATAAAGTCCCCAGTCTTCACCGTTGACTGTGATATAAGCATAACTGCAAAGTGGAGCAGCCACACCCATCTTGTTCATAAACTGATATGTCAGATAATCTTTCATATAGGTGTTATCCTGAATTACATTGTTAAGAACAAGCTTATCAAGGCCGTGGTAGGTGTTGGTGTTGTCGTAATGGTCAAATTCAATCTTGAAGCTGTAACGGTTGTTGCCGTAAGAATCAACAGAGCTTAAGGAGGTGTTGCCCTTGCCACGGATAGCGACATTTTTGAATGCCTCATTGTCAATTACAATAGAGCAATCAAAGTACTCTTCACTAGTGCAACTGTCAAGAAATTCATCCCAATCATCCATTATGATGTCGATTGTGTGTACTTTGGTACTATCAAAAATTGTGGTTTCATATCCCATTACCGTTGAAGCTTTCTTTACACCGAGCTTTTCGGCGTTTACAAAAACCGCAGACAGAATCAGCGTAAGTGCAAGAACAACACAGCAAATCTTATCAAAGTGTTTATGTGTTGACATCTTTTTTCACCTTAACCCATATATTCGCCGTTGTAGCTTACGAGTACCGCACTGCTGACACCTTTGATGTTTGCGAGTGCATTGATAAAATCTGTGTTTTCGTCCTTAAGGCGTACATCGAGATTAAGCTCAACAAGACCCTTCTGAGCTGTCTTGCTCTTTACAGTACACTTGAGCACCTGGTTTTTAAGATATTCCATAACGAATGTTTCGCTTTCGAAGCCATCGCACTGTACAACAATGATATATGGATTGCAGTGTGACTTCTTGTTAACGAATGTAAGAAGAATAACACCGATGATAACACTGCCGATAACTGCAAGGGGAATCATACCTGCAGCAAGAACGATACCAACAGCGATTGACCAGAATAAGAATGCAATATCAAGGGGCTCTTTGATAGCTGTACGGAAACGAACAATTGAAAGAGCACCGACCATACCGAGTGAAAGAACAACATTTGAAGTTACTGCAAGAATAACTACAGTTGTAATCATTGTAAGAGCTACGAGTGTTGTGCCGAATGATGATGAATACATAACGCCCTGATAGGCCTTTTTGTAAACGAGGAAGATAAACATACCCAGACCGAAAGCAAGTGCGAGGGCAATTACCATATCGAGGACACTAACGCTTGAGATATTCTCAAGGAAGCTTGATTTAAAAATGTCATTGAAATTCATAATAAATACTCCTTTAGTTTAATTGGTTTTAGTCGTAAATTCTGCAAGTTGCATATTTTGAGAAAGCACCTGAACGGCAAGAGGGGAGCTGAACAATATCCTTTATAATATCAGGGAGATATTCGTCCCACTTGACCTCAAGGATAATAGGTGCATTACCTGCCGGGATAGTTACACAGTCAGGATTTAAAAAGTCGGTACACCGAAGACCTGTGCGGATGTTATAGTCGAGAGTCACTCGCACATTGCCTGCCGAAAAGACAAACGGCTCCCTGGTATAGTCAACTATAGTTTTGGGTCTTAGTCCCTGAGTCATTATTTTGGTGTAAAGCTCATTGATTAAGGGCTCTTCGCTTTTTATCATCCACTCATAGTTACCGTCTACTATTGCCTGAGCCTGCTGAGCCGTCAGTGGTGCATTTTCTTTGACACCGAGTCCGTTGATTTTGCTTTTCTTTTCAAGATGTATCACTGATGTGTCGTGATTATAAAATCTTATACGGAACTTCTCTCGCTTGTTGACGCCGTCAATTTTTTCTCTCAAGGCCTTGTCAGATGCATTATCAAAATATAAGCTTCTGATAAAATACTTGCCGTCGATGGTATGGGCATCTCTTTTAGTCACTGCCGATAGTCTGCTCCTGAGTGTCAGCATATCCATATAACTGATTTCGTGCTTCCACTCGTGACGGTATTTCATATATTTCACTCCCTTCTTTTAAAGGCATAAAAATACCTTCTGTAGTTTATGATAACATTCTACAGAAGGTAGGTTGAAGTTTTATTGAAAAACATTTAAACTTCGCAATATTTTATTGTCATAAATTTGGAAATTCTGCTCTGAACTCTACATAGCCGTTGTTACAGTGTACCTGAATGGTACCGTTATGAGTTTCTACTATAGATTTTGCTATTGCGAGTCCGAGACCATAGTGATTATCCTCTGAGTTTCTTGCAGTATCCACACGATAAAAACGTTCGAATATTTTTGATCTTTCAGCTTCGGGTATTGCCTGACCTTTATTCACAACTGAGAGTCTTATCTTTTTATGTTCAGCTGACAGAGAAAGATATATCTCTTTTGCATCTTTGCTGTGTCTCAGAGCGTTATCTATAAGTATTGACACCAACTGTTTAAGCTGAGCTGGATTGCCTTGCATGGTGATACCCTTAGAAAGATTGCTGATTATACTTATGCCTTTTTCATAGGCGACACTTTCAAATGGCAGTGCTTCTCCGTTACATAATCTGCTAAGGTCTATCTGCTCCATAACAGGTGTAACATTTTCGCTTCTTGCAAGTTCAAGTAGCTGACCTACAAGTACTCCCATACGCTCATTTTCATAGAGGATATTGTCAAGCCACTGGTTTTCGCCTATCTCACGGGAAAGAAGTTCTGCATTTGCACCCACAACAGAAACGGGAGTTTTCAGCTCGTGACCTGCATCTGATATGAATTGCTTTTGCTTTTTATAGCTTTTCTCAAGGGGGTTAACTATCTTCCTTGCAAAATACACAGAAATAAAGAAAAATACCACAAGAGCCATAGCACCGAATATAAGGGTGTATCGGAACAGTGTTGTTGCACTTTCGTTTATAAATGTATTATCCATAAATACAACGAGAGTGTATCCGTTTTTTGAAGCTTTGTAATAACTCATACCGTTTTTGCGACCGCTGATTTTTGAACTTTCTAATATGTTAAGGCTGAGCTTCTCTAATTCTTCATCAGAGTGTATAGCTGGCTGTTCATTTTTTATCTCAAGTACATTGCCATCATCAGTCAGTGCCACACTATAAAATGTAGATAACTGAAAAATCGGTGAGTCTGTTATAAATCCGGGCTTATTGGGTATAGGTGGCATAATATTCGGAGGCATACCTACAATAGGCTGGGAGAAATTCATCTCATACATATCCGCCTGTGCTTTGAGCATTTCGGTGTTTCGCCTTGTCATTTCGAAATAGCTTGAAGCGTAGATAACGCCAAGGGTACCCACCCATAAGAGTATAAGTATAGACATTATGGCGGCTACGATTTTTCTTCGTGATTTTTCAAACATTGTCACACCTCAATTCGTACCCGACGCCCCGGATAGCTTTGATTTCTGTTTTCGCTTCAACAAAAGCAAGCTTTTTACGGGTGAATGACATATAAACTTCAACATTGTTGTATTCGGCTTCGCTTTCAAAGCCCCAGATTTTAACTGCAAGCTGCTCTCTGGTAAGTATCTTTCCGCTATTAGACACGAGGTATTCCAGTATTCGGTATTCTTTTTCACTCAGACGAACACTCTGTCCGCTGCCGACACAAGCAAGCTCCAAAGTATTGGTGTCAAGGGTTATATCACCGAAAGAGAGAATGCCGTCCAAGGTGTTCATTGTACGGCGGCAAAGAGCTCTGAGTCTTGCAAGAAGCTCTTTGGTCATAAATGGTTTAGTAAGGTAATCATCTGCACCACTGTCAAGACCTGTTACCTTGTCGTCAAGCTCTGCTTTTGCAGTAAGCATTAAAATCGGTGTAGTTATACCCTTGCAACGTGCACGTTTGGCAACCTCATAACCATTCATTCCCGGAAGCATAACATCAAGGATTACTATATCATAAATGTTGCTTTCGATAGCAGTAAGACCATCAGTGCCGTTGTCGTAATGGTCAACATCATATTTTTCAAGACGCAGAATTTCACAAAGAGCCTGTGCCATTCTTTTTTCGTCTTCAATAAGTAAAATCCTCATAGATACACCTCCATATCATAGTTATTATATCATAAAATATTGAAGTTTGATTGAAGAAAATGAAAAACGCCCTTGCAAAATAGTATTACAAGAGTGATTCAGTGATGAAAGAGTAATTTAAAAAATATTGCAATAAAAACCACACATATTATGATTAGTTGAAATATCAAGATAAAACATTATTTTGTTCTTATTTTCTATAAACAATCGCTTCATGATGATTTTTATATTCATACTGGGGATATTCACCTTTATTTTGTGAGTTTTGGACATAAAAAAATTCCTATGACCTTTGTATCAAAACAGTCATAGGATTATGGTGCCGGTGACCGGACTTGAACCGGTACGGTGTTGCCACCGAGGGATTTTAAGGGGCTGAATTCCTCCCGGATTTTTAAGCTTTTTCGATGAACCTTGCGGTCACTGCAAACCGTCCGAAACATAGACCGCACAAGGCCTCAGCGCCTCCTGATAATACAAAAAACGGCTCCAAAGTCCCTCGTTACAAACATTGTTGCCCTCCGGAAAAATCCCGGAAATCGGAGGGCAAACGGAGGGCATTTGGAGGGCAAAATATGAATCAGCTGCTGACAGACTAAAAAATGGAGTTGATTTATATGACAAAAAGACAGTATT
The DNA here is from genome assembly GCA_045631165.1 of Acutalibacteraceae bacterium. GTDB lineage: Bacteria > Bacillota > Clostridia > Oscillospirales > Acutalibacteraceae > UBA6857. The sequence goes on along the minus strand of JAZQUF010000202.1, from coordinate 4,394 downwards.
ACGAAATTCAATTTTCAACCTATCCTGACATAGTTAACCTGAAGCAGTTCCGTGAAATGCTCGGCGGCATAGGAGAAGGCACAGCATTGAAGTTGATGCAGGAAAACAGAGTTGAGCATTTTAAGTTAAGGAATGTGTACTACATTCCTAAGGACAGTGTTATCGACTACCTGCTCGGGTATCATTACAGAAGGTACAAGAAGCTTCTTAAGCACAAGATTGAGAGGTGATATCTATGTCAAATATTATTGAAGAATTATATTACGGCAATCTTGAGCCGCAGGAGCTGACCACAGAAATCACACCTAAGCTCAAAAAGAAGCTGAGTTCACTTGCAAAGAAAGAGGAAGAGCTTTCAGCCATGCTACCCGAAAAGGAAAAAGAGCTGTTCGCAAATTATGTAAATGCCTACAATGAGTTTTCAAGCATAAGCAATTCAGATAGTTTTATATCGGGGTTCAGATTGGGTGCGAGATTTGCGTATGATACGTTTATAAAGGGATAAGCTGAAATGTTACTGCATTTGCCGTTCTCAAGATAAACTACCGACAACAACCAAACTAATTGCTTATAAAATATGGATTTATTTTGCAATGTATGGTATAATTATTGAGTGATTAAATTATATCGGAGGAAAAAATGAACGATATATTTGAAGTGTACCTGAGGGAAAAAGAGCCTCAGAAAAAAGAAAAAGGCTACGCCTGGCATACAGCGATTGGTCTTCAGGCTGTTGACGGACTTAAAACAAGTGACTATCTGATAGATACAGCAAAAAGAAACATCGAAGGTGACATCACTTTTGAAGAGGCCGACCGCCTTATTCACAGCTATTATAAGGAGAATATATCCCATACTGGAAATGACAGAACGGAAGAAGCAGACAAGGTTTCCGTGCGTATCGCTCAGCTCATTTCAGAAAAGTCCTTTGTAATGTCCCCTGCACAGTATATGTCAATTCATGCAAGACTTTTTGAAGGCGTTTACAAACACGCAGGCAAAATAAGAGATTATAACATAAGCAAATCCGAATGGGTTCTTGACGGTGATACCGTTATGTATGGCGGTGCTTCAGATTTAAGAGCGACTCTTGATTACGATATTTCGCAAGAGCGCGACTTCAGTTATAAGAATCTTTCCTTGGAGCAAACAATAAAACACCTTGCTGTTTTTATTTCCCGTCTTTGGCAGATTCATGTTTTTTCCGAAGGCAACACCAGAACAACTGCAGTTTTCTTTATAAAATATCTGCGAACACTCGGCTTTGATGTTACAAATGATATTTTTGCTGAAAACGCATGGTACTTCCGCAACGCCCTCGTCAGAGCAAATTACACCAACCTGCAGAAGGGTGTTCACGAAACTACAGAATATCTTGAAGCTTTTTTGAGAAATCTGTTACTCGGAGAAGAGAACGAGTTAAAGAACAGATATTTGCATATAAGTGGCACTTTAGAGGATCCAAAGTGCCACGACAATTCAAAAAATGTCACTTTGGATGTCACTTTGGACGAATCTGTTATACTGGAGCTCATAAAAACCGATCCGCAAATAACACAGGAAAGAATTGCATTATCAATAAACAAATCTTCCAGAACTGTGAAACGTACAATTGATTCATTAAAAGCAAAGGGAATTATCTCACGAGAAGGCGGAAAACGCTTCGGATATTGGAAAGTTAATAATTAAAACAATCAGAAAGGAAACTGTACTGATAATGAAAAGGTTTTCGGTAATACTGATATTGATAATTACGTGTACCGCTATACTTTACGGATGTACATCGGGTGGTGAAAATAAAATGAAAAATTCATACGAACAGATTACTCCTGCCGAGGCAAAGGAAATAATGGACGAAAGAGACGGTTATGTTATTCTTGATGTCCGCACACAGGAAGAATATGATGAGGCTCATATAGACGGTGCAATTCTCATACCCGACTATGAAATCAACGACAAGGCTGAAAGTATACTCAAAGATAAAAATCAGCTTATTCTCGTTTACTGCAGAAGTGGCAGACGAAGCAAAAATGCCGCAGAGGAGCTTGTATCATTGGAATATACCAATGTTAAAGAGTTTGGCGGAATCATTGACTGGCCTTATGAGACGGTTTGATATTAACCTCCTTGGTTGTACTATGATGTACAAATCAGGGAGGTTGTTTTTGTGAAAAAAGGCGTGTTGAAGTTGGCGGTGTGGGTGTGGTATAATTAATATAATTCTATGTTCGCGAAAATTACAAGTTGTGTTGTGAAATAATTTGTAAAGGAGATTCAATATGGACAATATAATTGAATTTAAAAACACCGATTCACAAGAATTATCACCATTGCCTCTCAAAGAAGCAAATGACTTAATCAGCGTAACAGACAATGTTCTTTTCGACATAAGAACCGATATATCGCAAAGAAAAAGTTTAAGTATGCCTATAGCACAGCTTTCTACACTTGGTGCGGGTGTTGCTTCATTGTTGCCTGCTTTCAGAACAGTTACTCAAGCAACAACTGTTTCAGGAGAAGGCTTATTCAGATTAGCTAACGCTGCTGTCGGCGATACATTGAAAGTAGCAAAAAACGGAAACTTTTGGGGTGCTTTCAAAACGGCAGACGGTGCTTCAAAATTTGCTCAACTTCAATCAGCCGGTCCATTACAAGCTACTAATTCAATGGTAATGCCTATCGACCCTGCAACTATGATGATGGCAGTTGCGTTATTCTCTATTGAGCAACAGCTCGGTAATATAGCAGAAATGCAGAAGAAAATTCTTTCATTTCTTGAAATTGAGAAAGAGTCTGAAATTGAAGCTGACATTGAAACTCTTTCAAACATCATCGAAAAATATAAGCACAATTGGGATAACAAGCAGTTTATTACAAGTAATCACAAAATGGTTACTGACATTCAACGAACTGCAAGAAAGAATATGCTCTCATATCAGAAAAAAGTTAAGGATGTAATTAAAGAGAAAAAACTTTTGGTTTTGCAAAACAAAATTAAAACAACTCTCGACGAACTGATGAAAGACTTCAAATATTACAGATTGTCATTATTTACATTCTCAATGTCATCATTGATTGAAATTATGTTAAGCGGTAGTTTCAAGGAAGAGAATATTCTCTCAATCAAAGAAGAAATCCAAAAGCTTGCATTTACATACAGAGATATTTACGGTGAATGTTCAATGTATTTGGAAGGTATGGAAAAATCATCGGTTGAATCTAACTTATTAAAAGGTGTAAGTGCTACAAGCAAAGCTGTCGGAAAATTTATCGGTAGCATTCCTAAAATCAAAGATGGACAACTTGATAAACGCTTACAGGAAGCAGGTGATCATGTAAGTGACAAAGTAAAATCAATCGAAACAGACAGCATTGCTGAATTTGCAACGATGAGCAATCCCGGAACAAGTTTGTTTACAGATAAAATGGATGATTTGATTTTTGTATATAATCATACGACTGATATCTGCTTTGATAACAATAATATTTATCTTATAGCTAATTAACCCTTTATTTGTGCTCTACTCGTATTTATAACAAACTCAACACTATCAATTATTAAGAAATTCAAAAATGGATTTGAGCTTAAATGTGAAATGAAAGGACTGTATTTGTTGATGATTTGTATGGTATTGATAGGTGTTCCTGGGGATTTTTCCGCCGCCTTATGTGGATGCTGTTGAGGTAGCTGAAGGTTATATATAAGATGGAGTGCGTTAATATATAGGGACATAGGCGTGAGGTTCGAATCCTCAGGCGTCCACCAAAGTCACTCAATAACTTGGGTGACTTATTTTTTTATTCCCCACACATTCGACAATTCCTCCTTAACTTTGTACAATTAAGTCACAAAGATTAAGGAGGAATTTTTATGTTACCCAAACACTACACAAACGAAAAAACAGGCATCAGCTACACCCTTCACGGTGACTACTATCTGCCGGATTTGGTTCTCCCCGAGCTGGAGGATAACCGTCCGATAGGCAAGTGGGGCAACCTAAGAAAAAGCTATCTGCAACAGCACAAGAGAGTCTTTTATAACACCCTCGTCAATAACCTCACACTTCACACCCACCTTGCCGACATAGACGAGCAGGCACGGGATATGTTTGACACACTCACAGAGCAGATGAAGAAGAGCGAAGGCATCACCGAAGAGCTTAAAGATCAGAATCAGATTGAATGGATTTGCCGTATGGGCAACATTCAGGAACGGGCAACCGAGATTGTATGCAGTGAGCTGATATACACCTGATATAAAAAATCCTTTATCTCCATCCAATGAGATAAAGGATTTTAATAATGCTTAAAAATTAAGTTTTATAACCTTGTTTGTAAAAAATATTTTTACAAACAAGGGTATAAACTGTTAAAATGCAACTTTTTTCAATCAT
>JAZQUF010000201.1:0-4774 GCA_045631165.1 Acutalibacteraceae bacterium | reverse complement strand
ACTGAACTACCGGGCCATTTATGGTGGGAACAACAGGGCTCGAACCTGTGACCCTCTGCTTGTAAGGCAGATGCTCTCCCAGCTGAGCTATGCTCCCACATCTGCTGTTTGAGATATCTATCTCACAGCGACTCGTATACTATAACAGAAAACTTTTAATTTGTCAATGGGTATTTTAAAATTTTTCAAAAAAATTTTCTGAACATAAAATCATATTTTCACAGAACCCATATCATTATCTTCCATAGGTGGAGTATCCGGAAAATAATTAATAAAAATAAAGGAAAAAATGCCGGTTATTCGCTCAATCATAGTTTTAAGGCTGCTAAGAATAATAAACAGCGGATCAGTCATAATGCATTTCCTCCTCGAGTTTTGAAACAAATCTTCAGTTTGTGTCTCATATTATACATAAGTATGTTGCTTAAGTTATAAACATAATATTAACATTATATTAAGTATGCTCTGAAATTATGCATCGATCACGTAATTCTTATTAAGAAGCATTGTATATTTTTCTACTTTTATGCATTATATGTACGCAGTGTGACAAAACTTATGCTGAGGTGAAGCTATGAACATACTAATCAAAGGACTCATAATTTATACCGTATTGGCTATTGCCGTCAGATTTATGGGAAAACGCCAGATCGGAGAGCTTCAACCGGGTGAGCTGGTGATTACTATGGTTTTGTCCGAAATGGCTACCATGCCTCTTCAGGATGACGATTTCCCCGTACTCAGCGGTATTTCTCTGATTTTTCTCTTTGTTACACTTGAGCTGTTCTCCTCATTTCTTGCAATGAAGTTCCGTCCTTACCGTACTATGATGCAGGGGCACAGCGTGCTTATAATAAAAGACGGCCAGCTTCTTATTAATAACCTTGCAATGATTCGTTACAGTACCGATGATTTAATGGAAGCTCTGAGGCTCAAAGATGTTTTCGACATAGCAGACGTACAGTATGCTTATATAGAAACCAACGGTTCAATCAGCGTTAAACTAAAAAAGAAGGCTGAGCCTGTTACCCCCTATGATTTGAATGTAACCTACCGTGAAAACACCCTCCCCTGCCTTGTTATAAGTGACGGAAAAATTATAAACAGAGATTTTGAGCTATGCTCTATGACCCAGGATAAGCTCAGGAAAATACTGAAGGAAAACAATCTGACCGTATCTGAGGTTTTTCTTATGACAGCGGACAAGAAAGGCAACATATATACTGTAAGAAAGGCTGACAAAAAATGAAGCGTCTTGTTTTTTCTTTTATTGTTATGTGCATACTGTTTACTTACAATTATTTCTCGGAAAAATATGTCCTCGACTACTGCGAGGAAATCGACAGCTTGCTTGAAAGCTGTGCAAGGCTTATAAAAGAAGAAAAGCACTCACAGGCAGAAAGTGCCGTGAGTGAGCTTTTAGAAAATTGGGAAGAAAACGATGTTCTTCTTAGTGTATTTATAGGTGACAGTTCTGTGGTAGAACCGCAAAAAAGTATTACAAGCATATACCACAGCCTAAATGATAAAAATTACAGCTACTGTCTTTTAACCATAAGAGAGTGTCAGGGTTATTTCCGCAAAATAAGTGAGAGTACTCAAACAACCCCGGGCAGTGTACTATGATCAGAACTTATCAATGAGACATACAGCGTGAGCAGATATGCCCATACCCTCACCGGTGAAGCCCATTCCCTCTTCCGTTGTAGCTTTGACATTGATATCACTTATATCACATTCCAAGGCATTGGCAATATTCTCTCTCATTGTGTCAATATAGCCTCGCATTTTAGGTCTCTGAGCAATTATGGTAGCATCTATGTTAACCACCTTGTAGCCCATTTCTTTGATATGTCTGTAAACCTCTGACATAAGCACTAAGCTGTCAGCACCCTTGAACTGAGGGTCCGTATCAGGGAAAAGCTTACCTATATCACCAAGTGCCGCAGCACCTAAAAGAGCATCTGAGATGGCGTGCAAAAGCACATCTGCATCCGAGTGGCCCAAAAGTCCCTTTTCATAAGAAATCTCTACACCGCCCATAATGAGCTTTCTGTCCTCTACAAGATTATGTACATCATAACCGTGACCTATTCTCATAAATCTGTCTCCTTCAATTTATCCATAAATTCCTCATAGGTTACAAAAGTATTGAGTATTTTTATAAGGGATGAAGTGGAAAGTCTTTCGGGAAGAGCCAGAGCCTTCATAAGCCTTATACGCTTTTCCTTGCTGTTATCTTTACCCATAAGACCTGCCTCATATAAATCTATATTGGTAATGAGTCTTCTCTCCTCATTATCAGATTCAATACAGATTACCCCTGCTTTTCGGAAAGCTTCAAGAAGCATCTCTTCACTTATACCCTCAACACCGAGCTTACCCTCTTTACCGCCTTGAGTCTTTCGTTTTTCTTTACCGTAAACGTCAGGGATATACACATGGGTGATCTTATCTTCAGGTATAGATGACTTAAGAAACTTTCTTATAAGGAAGCCTGCCGAATCACTGTCTGTAAGGACTATTATACCTTTTTCGTCAGCCAGACGCCTCAGAAGTCTCTGCTTTTCTTTATCCTTAAATATACCGAAACCATCAGTTTTGATTATAAGTGAGTCAACAATTCTGCTGAGCTTTATAATATCGTATTTGCCCTCAACTATTATGGGCTTATCAATTTTTATCATACTCTTTCACCATTTGTGACAAGAAAAAGCTTAACCATAAGCTGCTCTAAAACTATTACCTGGTCATCATAGCTCTTTTTTAGCTTCATATCAGCCTCAGAAAGCACCTCAAGACATTTTCTCAGGGTAGGCAGATCCATTTTCGATGAATCTCTTGCACCGTTTGTAAGGCGGAAGGAAGTATTTCTGTAGCCGAAATCATTTGCCAATGCCTCTGCTCTTTCTCCACAGAACAGTGATACCTTAGCTCTGTACATATCAACATAAGAGCTGATAATTGTACCGAGGATATATTCAGGTGAAACCTTCTGCTTTAAAAGGGTATGAAGCACCTTATAGGCCTGGTCAAAGTCCCTTACCATCAGTGCCTTGGTAAGATAATATATTTTTACGTCGTCAGTTTTAACGGCAACAGCATCAATATGAGTCTTGGTGATTTCACCCTCAGACGCATAGCCGCACACCTTATGAAGCTCATTTATGAGCACGTTGAAATCATCGCCAACCTGAGAAACAAGATAGTTCGCCATCTGTGTCGACAGGATACAGCCCTGCTTATTTGCCGAAGAAATAAGAGGCTTGATAAGATCATTGCCCGTTCTTTTGTTAAGGGTACAGACAGCTCCGTGCTTAGATATAATATCCACTGCCTTCTTAGCCTTGGTCAGTGAAAATTCCGCATTTTTCTGAACAAATATTACTATGGATGTATCAGGGCAAGACTCAGCATAAGCGGTGATATTGCTTATATCACTATCATTAGCGCCCTCTAATTTGTAGTCCTCAACTATAAGGCAACGCTTATCACTCATCATCGGCATAATGCTTGCCTGTTCAAAAACATCAGCCAGATCAAGACCTTTTCCGTCAAATTTCTGAAGATTGAAGCTTTCGAAAGCAGGCTCAACATTTTTGCTCGCAATCATATCTGTATATGTCTTTTTAAGGTAATCCTCATCACCGCAGATGAGATATACCGGATAGAACTCCCCTGACTTGATGTGGGCTTTGAGTTCTTTTTCATTAAAGCTAGCCATACTTTCACCTCATTTCGTTTTAGTATTATATCATAGTTTATCTCTCAGTGCAAGTGAAAACTTGACACCGGCATCTCTTTAGTTTATACTTATAAAGAAATAAACTCAAAGGAGAAACACTATGAAACCCATAATTATAGATAAAGAAAAATGTATCGGTTGCGGCAAGTGTGTCAAAGACTGTGTCAGTGAAAAGCTGAGATTAGTTGACGGAAAAGCTCAGTTTATATTTGAAAGATGTATACAGTGCGGTCACTGCTATGCTATCTGTCCCACAGAGGCTGTATCAATGAGAGATTACCCCGACACCAACGAAGAAAAGGTAGTTGATATGACCGGGTTTGATGCCGATAAGCTTCTTACTGCTATGAAGTCAAGAAGAACAATCCGTCAGTTCAAGGATAAAAAGGTCTCAGAGGAAGATATTGCAAAAATCATCGAAGCAGGCAGATACTGTCCCACGGGCACCAACGCGCAGGATTTTGCTTTCACAGTTATAACCGACACACTTCCTAAAATTGAAAAAGAATGCGTTAAATTCTTCAGATGGGGTCAAAAGGCTGTTACCCCCTTCTCATCATATATCAAAAACTCAACCATAGATGACAACTTCTTTTTTAAAAAAGCTCCTCTTGTTATAGTTGTCAGTGGAAAAGGCAACACAAGTGCTTGTCTTGCCTCATCTTATATGGAGCTTATGGCCGAGAGTCTCGGACTCGGTGTACTTTACAGCGGATTTTTCATTGCGGCTGCCAAGCTTAATCCAAAAATCGGTGCAATGCTGAAACTCGAAAAGGGCTATAAACCCGTCACTACTCTTGTCATCGGCTATCCTGATGTGAAGTATGAGAGAATACCACCGAGAAACAAGGCTAAGGTAAACCATATATAATCAATTAGTAATCAGTAGTTTCACACCGCATAGAAAGTGTTTTTTTGACTTGAAATAAGTAAATTTTAAAGAGGCAACTTCAAAGTTGCCTCTTGTTTTTTATTCTTTTGCCGGTAGTTGCTTGGTTTTATATCTCACTAAAAGCGGATATAATGTGG
>JAZQUF010000200.1:0-4960 GCA_045631165.1 Acutalibacteraceae bacterium | reverse complement strand
GACGAGGCTGAGGTGCGTTTCAAGGAGTTGTATAATGTATATCGCTCGAAGCGCGATGAGGCAACCGCTCTCTCCGACATTAAAGCAAAGCATCAATTGATTCATCAGAAAAATCCTCGATAGGAGTATCGAGAGTAAAGCCATATTTTTTACCAAGAGCCTCATAATACATTCCGGCAATACTGCCACCGTCTTTAGCTGACCAGCCCGATGCTTTAATTGCACCTTCACGTATGCTTAACTTTCTGTCAGGAATAATCATTGAAGGAGATATCTCCATAAACACACCGAGGCCTGAGCATTTTTTACACGAACCAAAAGGACTGTTGAACGAAAACATTCTCGGAGTTATTTCACCAAAGCTTACACCGTGATCCGGACAAGCGTAATTCAAAGAAAAGGTTAACTCTTCCTTGCCTATTACATCAACAATAAGAAGTCCGTCTGAGAGCTTGGTTGCAGTTTCAATAGAATCAGAAAGGCGAGACTTGATGCTGTCTTTTATAACAAGTCGGTCAACAATCACCTCTATATTATGCTTTTTATTCTTATCAAGCTTAATATTTTCGGACAAGTCATATATTGCTGAATCTATTCTGACTCTGACAAAGCCTGATTTTCTTATGTTCTCAAGCTCCTTGATATACTCGCCCTTTCTGCCTCTTACAATCGGAGCCAGAAGCTGTATTTTACTCCCCTCTTCAAGCGAGAGCACCTTTTCTACAACCTGATCGACAGTCTGCTGTTTTATTTCTCTTCCGCACACCGTACAATGAGGTATGCCGATTCTTGCGTAAAGCAGACGGAAATAGTCATATATCTCTGTTATTGTACCGACAGTTGAGCGAGGATTTTTTGATGTTGTTTTCTGATCAATCGATATAGCCGGTGACAATCCCTCGATGTAGTCAACATCAGGCTTTTCCATCTGACCAAGAAACTGTCGTGCATAGGAAGAAAGGGACTCGACATAACGTCTCTGACCCTCAGCATAAATCGTATCAAAAGCTAACGAGGATTTACCTGAGCCTGATATGCCTGTAAAAACCACAAACTTATCCCTTGGCACCGTAAGGTCAACATTTTTAAGATTATGCTCTCTGGCACCTTTTATAATCAAATTTTTTTGTGACATATAACACCTACATTATACTTTTTAGTTTTTCAATTTTATCACGCAGATATGCGGCGTGCTCGAATTCAAGTATTTTTGCCGCAGCCTTCATTTCGTTTGTAAGCTCTCTGATTACACGGCTTCTTTCATCTCTCGAAAGACGTCTGAATTGCTTCTCGGAGTCGACCTTTGCTTTTTTACTGTCAGATATTTCGATAATATCACGAACATCTTTAACGATAGTCTTCGGAGTGATTCCATGCTTCTCGTTGTATTCGTTCTGAATCTTACGTCTTCTGGCTGTCTCTTTGATAGCAAAATCCATAGATGGCGTTATTTTATCAGCGTACATAATTACTTCACCGTCAGCATTTCGTGCAGCTCTGCCTATAGTCTGTATAAGCGAGGTCTCTGAACGAAGAAAACCCTCTTTATCAGCATCGAGAATAACCACTAAAGATACCTCAGGTAAATCAAGACCTTCACGAAGGAGGTTAATACCAACAAGCACGTCAAATTCACCAAGACGCAAATCACGTATTATCTCCATTCGTTCTATTGTATCTACATCATAGTGCATATATCTGACCTTAATACCTAAATCTGTCAGATATGCTGTAAGCGCTTCAGCCATCTTCTTTGTAAGAGTAGTAATAAGAACACGTTCTTTCCGCTCGATGCGAATGTTGATCTCACTGAAAATATCGTCCATCTGTCCATCGGTGGGACGCACGCTGATAAGCGGATCGAGAAGACCGGTTGGTCTTATTACCTGTTCGACGATATTACTGCTTTTTTCTTTTTCAAAAGCACCGGGAGTAGCACTTACAAATATTTTCTGCCCTACCTTGCTGTAAAATTCATCAAAAGTGAGCGGCCTGTTATCATAAGCTGAAGGCAGTCTGAAGCCAAAGTTGATCAGACTCTCTTTTCTCGATCTGTCACCGCCGTACATAGCCCTGACCTGAGGCAACATAACGTGAGATTCATCAACAAATAAGAGAAAATCCTCAGGAAAATAATCGAGAAGTGTAAATGGAGCTTCGCCTGCAGGTCTCCCCGACATTATACGTGAGTAGTTTTCAATACCCTTACAGAAGCCTGTTTCTTTAAGAAGCTCAAGGTCGTTAAGTGTTCTGTCTTTTATTCTCTGAGCTTCAAGAAGCTTACCTTCCTTTGTGAATTCAATGTAACGCTCGCTCATTTCTTCTCTTATCTCTTCTATGGCTGCATCAAGCTTATCAGGTGAAACAACATAATGAGAAGCAGGATAGACAGCAACGTGACTGACGTAATTTTTAACCTCACCTGTCAACGGATTAATTTCACTGATTCTGTCAATTTCTTCTCCGAAGAATTCAACGCGTATCGCTGTATCAGAAGTGTACACGGGGTAAATCTCCACTGTGTCACCACGTACTCTGAATTTATTACGGACAAAATTTATATCGTTTCTTTCATATTGGATTTCAACGAGCTTGGCTATCAATTCCTCTCGGCTTTTTTCGGCTCCGACACGAAGTGAAATAACCATATTGCGATAATCAATAGGGTTACCAAGCGTATATATACAAGAAACACTCGCAACTATAATGACATCTCTGCGTTCAGAAAGAGCTGATGTTGCCGAATGACGCAGCTTATCAATTTCATCATTAATAGCCGAGTCCTTTTCGATATAGGTATCTGTAGTAGGTATATAAGCCTCAGGTTGGTAATAATCATAATACGATACAAAATATTCAACTGCATTATGAGGAAAAAACTCTCTGAATTCACTGCAAAGTTGATAAGCAAGAGTCTTATTATGAGCAAGAACAAGAGTCGGTCTGTTAAGACGTTCAATAATATTTGCCATAGTAAATGTCTTACCGGAGCCTGTTACGCCGAGTAAAGTCTGCTCATTATAACCTTTTTTTACACCCTCAACAAGAGCGTCAATAGCCTGCGGCTGATCACCTGTTGGTTTGAATTTTGAGACAAGCTTAAAATCTCCCATAACAGACTCCTTTCGTACAAATGTTCGAATAAATTATACTACAATTATTATCAAAAATCAACTGTTTATCATAATAAAATCACCCTGAACTAACTTCAAGGTGATTTGAATGTGTTTAACGTATCAACGGGTCGGTTCCGTAAATAATATGAATATGCGATGGTGAATTGACCATCGAAAAATATGATTTATCCGTAATTATAATATGATCTTTAAGCTGAACCTTGAGATACTCAAGAAGGTTTCTTGCAAGCTCCGTTGCAGTGATATCACCGACAGATGGCGTCAATGTACCATTAGGATGATTGTGGGAAAGTACTACCTTCTTAGCTTTTACCTCAAGAACTATTGAAGCAAGCTTCCTGCAATCAAGATATGATGAATCAATATCACCGTCGCTGACTACACGACAAGCAATCATATTGTCGTTGAGATCAAAGCAAACTGCATATATACGCTCGTTGGTAGTATCAAGATAAAGCGTTCTGAGGTAATCTGCCAGATTTTTAGCATTATCAAACTTTTTCTTTTTCTTATGGAGGTCATTTACATATCTCTTATAAACAGGAAGCATAAGAGTAAGAAGACAAGCAGCATTTTCTGTCATACCCTTTACCGACTGAAGCTCTGCCTTACTTGCTTCGAGTACACCTGAAAAAGAACCGAATTTTTCTATCAGTTCATGTGCAATCGGATTTGTATCCTTCTGTGGTATGCCAAAAAATAAAAGCAACTCAAGAATATTATGATCAGGCATACTGTTGAGACCTGATTCATAGTATCTTTTCTTAACCTTCTCGCGGTGGCCTTTATGGATATTTTTTTTATTATCAGCAGTATTTGAATTAACGGGCATATTTTCACCTTCAAAAAAAGAGCCTGTATTTCTACAGACTCTCTTAATTATTTATTATCAACTGATCAGATTGAAATTTCAAGAGCCATCTTGTACATATCAAGATCAACAGAGTTTTTCATATTGAGAGCCTCGAAAATATCAAAGTCGAGAATTTTTTCCTTCTGCATAGCTACTACACGGTTGCCGATACCTTCTTTAAGAAGCTGAACAGCATGATAACCCATCTGGCTTGCAACGATTCTGTCTTTAGCAGTAGGTGAACCACCTCTCTGTACGTGACCAAGGATAGTTGCTCTTGCCTCAACACCGGTTTCAGCCTGAATTCTCTTAGCCATTTCTTCAACGCCGCCGATAGCTTCTGAAACAAGAATTACAAAATGAACCTTGTTGCTTTTCTGTGTTCTTTTCATTCTTTCAATAACGTCACGCTCGAAATCATAAGGAACCTCAGGGATAAGAATTGAAGTTGCACCGCAAGCAACACCTGCAGTAAGAGCGAGATAACCTGCGCCTCTGCCCATTACTTCAACAACTGCACAACGGTCGTGTGATTCAGCAGTATCTCTGATTCTGTCAACCATCTGCATAATTGTATTCATAGCTGTATCATAACCGATTGTGTAATCACAGCATCCGATATCATTGTCAATTGTACCGGGGAGAGCAACACAAGGAATGCCGTTGAGTGAAAGGTCTCTTGCACCTCTGAATGAGCCGTCACCACCGATTACTACAAGACCCTCGATGCCTCTTTCTTTACAAGTAGCAATTGCAGCGTCAATACCTTCCTGGGTCTTGAACCTGGGGCTTCTTGCAGAATAAAGAATTGTACCACCTCTGTTGATAATATCTGAAACTGAACGAAGATTCATTTCAAACATATCACCTTGCATAAGACCATTATAGCCTCTTCTGATACCCATTACTCTGAAACCATTTTCGCAACCAAGTCGGAGGCCAGCGGTCTTAGGAAGACAAGGGTCTCTTA
>JAZQUF010000199.1:0-2676 GCA_045631165.1 Acutalibacteraceae bacterium | reverse complement strand
ACCGTCGATGAAATATTCACAACGCTCATCGATGCTGTCTTTATTGAGAATAAGAGTTGTTGTTGTGGTGGTTGTGGTAGGTTTTTTGAAAACATAAACTATGGGGTTAGCATCGCCGCTTGTGTTATAATGGAACTTACAGGATGTCTTTTTTATATTAATCTCAAGCTGAGCATCACCGTTAGTGCTGTTAGTGCCGGCTTTTACACCTTTGATAAAGTAGTTATAAGTGTTCTTATCCTTTTTTTCGGTTTCAATTGCTATATGTTCATTGCCTTCAAGAATCTCCGCACTCGAAACACTACTTGAAGTACATGTAATATGAACAATGCCGCTTTCACCGAGAAGGTCAAGCACGTTCTTTCTGTCACCTTCAAAAAGACCGATAACAACATTGTCGAGGTCTCCGTCAAGATTGTGTGGCTTGAAGCTTGAGAAGGAGTCTGAGCCGAGGCTCTTACCGCTCTTATCGAAAACCTCAACTTTTACTTCTCCCTTAAGTGCAGTGGTAGCACTTCCGCCGTTATATGTATAGGCTCCGTAAACAGAAGCCCACATAAAGCCTTCCTTAGTTAATGTCTTATTACCCGATCTGTCTTCTTCAACATTACTGTTGCGTTTAATATTTTTGTCGGTGTTGTAAATCTCATATTCACCGTATGTGTTGTTAATACCATACATATTGTGAGAATTATAAATGTAAAGATATGTACCGAGTGAGCTGGTCCATTTGTAGGTAAGCTCTCTGGGGTTACCGTCGTAGCCCTCTACCTGTACCTCTAAAAGTTCACTTGAACGAAGATCACTTACATCTCCGCGCATAAAGCTTACAAGCTTTACTGAGGTTGCTTCTGCTGCAAAAACACTTGCAGGAACCATAGTGAACAGCATAATAATTGTCAATAAAATACTTAATAATTTTTTCATAAGGTTATACCTCCTTTTATAGTGACAATAAAGTATAGCATATAGCATATTACAAAGTGCTTACAAATTCAAGCTATAAACAAAAAAAGACCGACAATTTTTCGGTCTTTTTTTTAATTTTATTTGTTGTTTTTGCTCCAAATCAAGCCGCAGGTTTCGTCAGCACAGCTATACTGTGTCATATACTCGCCCTGAAATTCAGGCTGACCAGTTTTAAGGTAAGAATAATAGTCACAAACTATCTTATCAGTGTCAACAGAAATTAGTATCAAGAAAATCTACTTCCGGTTCATTGATTTCAATCCAGTCAAGAGACTCAACGCAGTTTATAAAGCCTGCACCTCTTCTATATCCTCCGAAGCCTTTATTGCTTTAACAAGAGCATATTGGATTTATAACAAATTCAAGCCTTTTTCTTCCCAATCTTATCAATTCCGAAGAATATGAATCCAACTACAACAAAAGCTGAAAGAAGAATCACAACCCACTTTGCAACACCTGCAACGCCCTGTGTTTCAAGGTTAACAAAGAAATAAGGATAAATAAGCGGTGTTTCAGTGCCGGGAATAAGAATTGATGTATCAAACTTCATTATGGCAGCCTGAGTGAAGATGAAAATCAGATAAGCAAGCGGAAAACTTATGGATGCAATGGGATAATACCACTTACATTTTTTTCGCTCATAAAAAAGGAACCAATCTGCCACATACATAATGGGAAGAACTACATGGAAGGTAAGACTGCCGATTCTCCAGTTGAGCTGAGGGTCACGGTTACCGGCAAGCAGGATATTGAATACAAGGAATGTAAGGAGAATTCCAAGCATACCGATAAACTTAAGAAGAGGAGCTGTTTTAACGAAGCTGTCCTCTTTTTTCTTTGCTGTCTGAATGAGTGCGGCAAGCATAATTCCAATACAAAGAAAGTTGCTTATGTTTGTGAAATGCACATAGAAATCCCAACGGAATTGGGTTATATCATCAAATACTCCGGTACATGAAACAATACCGACGAATCCAAGTGTGCAATAAATTGTCTGATAAATTAATTGAGCTGTTTTGTTTTTTATCATTTAAATCTTCCTTTATCTGTATATATTTTCAATCGGTTGGTCATATTCAAAGCTGATGATTTTCACATCATCGCCTTCATAATAATCGAAGAAAACTTCGTTTGTAGGATCTTCAACAGTAGGATCACCTGAAGTGATGAAAACATAGGGTTCAGGCTTGTACACATCTGTGTTTTCGCTTATTTTGTAATTCGGGTCAGCCATAAAGAACTCAGGACTGATGTCAAGGTTAATCATAATTACACCCTTATCGGTTGTCTTAACTTCATACTCGGTATTGTTATCGTGGTCCTTTATGTAACCGTTCCAGTCTCGTCCTATGCCGTCAAGAGCCTTGCTTACGCCCTCAAATTCACATACATAAGTACCTTCAATCTTCTTTTTCTCTCCGTCAACCATATAAGTGAGTGAAAAATCGAATTCACCCTCTCTGATTTCAGGCTTAGGAACACTTCTGAAAGCACCGGTGAAAGCTCCGGCAATCACAGCAGCACCCACCGCAGCAGTCAACAGTCCTAGAACAAAACCGATAGCTATTGATTTAAAATTCACTTTTTTCATACTTTTTACCCCTTAATTAAACAAATGTGTAATTTCATTATACACATTAAATCTTACAAACCACTTACAAACAGGGCAAGTAAGCACATATTTTTTTACATATATCTGAATTTTTT
>JAZQUF010000198.1:0-13104 GCA_045631165.1 Acutalibacteraceae bacterium | reverse complement strand
TATTATGACAGAGAACTTTAACGAAATGCAAACAAATAAATCGAAGGAGACACAGGATCAGGAGCTTTTCTTAGCTGCAGTAGACAGCATGGATAATACAAGCACAAGTCAGAACGTAGTTGGCGTTGTTGTTAGTATCGCGCCCAACGAGATTCAGGTTGATATCGGCAGAAAGTATGCCGGCTTCATTCCCAGAGACGAATACAGTAACGACCCCACAGCTGACCCCATGCAGGAACTCAAGGTCGGCGACAAGCTTAACCTTACCATCATGTCAACAAATGACAATGAAGGCACAATGAAGCTTTCAAAGCGTATCTACGACAGAAAATCTTCATGGCAGAACATCCTTAACGCTAAGGAAACTGAAGAAGTTATGGAAGCTGTTGTAGCTGAAGTTGTTAAGGGTGGCATTATCGTATACCCCATGGGCTCAAGAGTATTTATTCCTGCTTCACTTACAGGTGTTGCAAGAGGTGAAGAGCTTGATGTTCTTCTCAAGCAGACTGTTAAGTTCAGAATCATCGACATCGATGAGAGAAAGAGACGCGTTATCGGTTCAATCCGCAGCGTAACAAACGAAGCTCGCAAGGCTGCTGCTGATGCTTTCTGGGCAACTGCAGAAGAAGGCAAGACATATACAGGTACTGTAAGATCACTTACAAACTACGGTGCATTTGTTGATCTTGGCGGTGTTGAAGGTATGATACATATCTCAGAGCTTGCTTGGACAAAGATTAAGCATCCTTCAGAAATCGTTAACGTTGGTGACACTGTTGAGGTTTACATCAAGGCTATCGAAGTTAAGGATGACGAAAAGAAAAAGATTTCACTTGGCTACAAGAAGATCGAAGACGATCCCTGGCAGATTTTCACAAGCAAGTATGCAGTAGGCGACATTGCTGACGTTGAAATTCAGGGTCTTGCAACATTCGGTGCATTCGCTAAGATTGTTGAAGATGTTAAGGGTCTTATCCACATTTCACAGATCGCTGACAGACACATTGCTTCTCCCAAAGAGGTGCTTACAATCGGCGACGTTGTTAAGGCTAAGATTACAGAAATCGACTATGACAGAAAGCGCGTAAGCCTTTCAATCCGTGCTCTTATCGAAAAGGACGAGAACACAGATGTTGAAAGCTTTGAAGAGTACGCTCCCGCTGCAGAAGCAACAGTTGAAGAAGCTGTTGAAGCTGCAATTGAAGTTGCTGAAGCTAACGAAGCAGCAGACGCTGAATAATTAAAATCCATAAGTTGATTTATAGCGGCATATTGTTATGCCGCTTTTTTGTTTTACAAAATGGAAGTTGATATTTGACAGAGTCTCTTGAGCTGCTTGTTGTATGAGAGAAAATGCTTTGAGTTGACAGCTAAGAAAAAAATAGTTAGAATAACAGTGTAGTTTGAAAATTCGGGAGAAACGAGATGTTAGATTTAGCTAAGAAAATTGCTCTGAAACAGACGGTTATAAATAAAATTGAAGTGCTTATGGATAGCAGAAAGCCATATATCATCGGTTTGGCAGACAAGTGTATTGAAAGAGGTTTTCATATACTGAAAGGCAAATCACCTATGATAGCTCTCGCAGTTATATTAAAACTTGCTGTTGATGTCAAAGAAAAATATGACAAAGCCGGTATTGACGAAAAAATATATTACGATACTATGAGCGATATTAAAATATGGTGCGAAAAAACTGGTAATGAAGGCATTAAAGAATATATGTGGTTACAAAACCACCTGAAATTTGAACTCTTCAGGTTGGGCAGACTGCAGTTTCAGATATATCCTTGCAATAACAGAACCTTATTTTACGGTAAGCTGCCTTTTAAATATGGTGATAATTTAATATATATTCATATCCCCGAGGGAGAAAAGCTGAATATTCAGAAGTGCGAAGAATCTATAGATATGGCAAAAAAGTTTTTTGTAAGATATTTTTCTGAATATAACTATGAATACTTCTTCTGCGAAAGCTGGTTACTTTATAGCGGTAACAGAGATTTTATGGCTAAGGATAGCAATATTGTGAAGTTTATGGGGCTTTTTAATGAATGTTACAGTATGAAAATTGATGTGCAGGCTATAGAAAGAATATACGGAAAGCGGAAGCTTGTAAAGAAAAATTACAGCGAAAATACAGATCTGCAACGAAGAGCAAAGGCCTATATGCTCAGTGGTAATAAGCTTGGTGTAGGGGTTGCAGTTATAAGCAAGTAAGTCTAACGTACTATCTTGGAAAATAGAGGCAGTCATTGCTTTGAAAAGCGTGTCTAAAAAGCTGAAAATAAAAATCAGAAAATATTGATCCCTCGGTATGAGGGATTTTTTTATTGAAAAAACTAAAGTTTTGTGTTATATTTAATTTAAATAAGAATTATAGGAGAAATCATTATGCAATCAATTATCAGTTCAATTTCAGTGTTGATTATGAGCTTTTTGTCAGTGGCAGGCTTTATAACAACACCTTACGATGAGCCTATCGACAGTATCAATGGCGGTGACCCCTATATCATAGAGGATGAAAGTGGCTGCTACTATACCTTTACAACCGGTGGCGGTATCGACGTTTTTCAGATTGAAAGCTTTGATACTATCAATGTCACTCGTCAGAAAACAATATTCTGGGCAGGGGAGCACGGTACAGACGGAGATATATGGGCACCCGAGATACATAAATTCGGTGACAGATGGTATATTGTGGCGACAGCTAAATTCAAGAGAGATGCTGTGCCTGCAGGTAAAATGCCTTATATTATAATAGATAAAGATAATGATGATTACTACAGATACAGCTTTGTGCTTGAAAGCAAGACAGAAGATATTTTCGGTGAGTATGAATTTAAGGGTATAATAGCTCCTGACGGTCTTAGTAATCTGGATGGTACATATCTGAAGAAAGACGGTAAGCTCTACTTTGTTTGTGCTGCATATATGAAGGTTGCTTATCAGAGCATTTATATCTGCGAGATGGAGAATCCTTACACTCTGAAAACTGACTCAAGAGGCAGACATATTACTCAGAAGCTTTCCTCGCCGACCTATGGTTGGGAGAAAAAAGGCTGGAATGTAAACGAGGGACCTGCTGTGCTTTATAACGGTGATAATATTTTCATTGTTTATTCTGCAAGTGGCTACAGTACAGGTGAATACTGTATGGGTATGCTGACTTTTGATGGTGACAATGTAATGAAAAAGAGCAGCTGGAAGAAGAGTCCAGTCCGAGTGAGCTATCATAACCCATCAAAGGATATTTATTCTGCAGGTCATTGCAGCTTTATCCACAGAGACAACGGAGACATTTTTATGGTGTATCACGCTAATAAAACTCAGGATTTTTCTCAGTCTCCGAGACTGACATATATCAAAAAGGTTGAGTTTGCTTTTGGTAAGCCGATGCTTTGGTAATAGTAACAGACTGCGAAATCAAGCTTCGCAGTCTTTGTTATTGTTTTTAATTAAATGTTTGATGTTTATTTACAATTTGAGGTTGTTGACTATTTCTCTTTAAAATGATATTATTAAGCCATTAAATTAAGGGGGCATATATGAAAAAACTGATATCTGTAATACTGTCGATAGTTATTATTTTCAGCTGTTTTATATCAGCATCTGCTTATGATGTTAATACAATAAGCGAAAGCTATCCCTATATTTTTATTCCCGGAATGGTAGGCTGGGGTAAGGAATATCCCGGTTATGATAAATTCCCTTATTGGGGCGGAGGCTTTACAATCGGACAATACGATAATCTGATTGATATACTTAATCTTGCCGGTGTCAGAGCTTATGCAACAAACCCCGGTCCTTTCAACAGTGCCTGGGACAGAGCCTGTGAGGTTTATGCAGCACTGACAGGAACAGTTGTAGATTACGGTAAGTCGCATTCCGAGAAGCATAGACATGAGCAGTTCGGCTTTTCATATGAAGGCAGAGCTATTATGGGTGAGCCATGGAATTCAGAGGATAAAATCAATTTGTTAGGTTATTCCTTTGGTACAGAGGTGGCGAGACTTCTGACATCGTTGCTCGCTTTTGGTGATGAAAACGAAATAGCAGCATCCGGTGACGAGACCAGTGAGCTTTTTAAAGGCGGTCACAACAGCATAAATGCCTGCATTGCCTTATCTGCTCCTCACAACGGGACTCCTCTTGCTAATGTTCTGGTAGACACTAAAGTGCCTCTTATGTTCCTGGCAACGCTCTTTCATTTTGTGGGGACAACTATAGGTAACAATCTTGGTCCTGTTTCTCTGCAACTCAGCCATTTCGGTATAACACCGAAGCAGGGAGAAAAACGGGTTGATTTTGATTTGGCAAAGCTTTACAACTACTATAAATCAACTGATAACTGCGGATATGATATGACCTTAAGAGGTGCAAGGGAGCTTAACGAAATTATAAAGCTTTCGCCTGATACATATTACTATTCATTCAGCACATATTCAACGGTTACTAACCAGGAAACCGGCAGACAAAATATTATCGGTAATACAAATTGGCTTTTCAGACCAACTGCATTGATTCTGCAAGGAATGGAAGGACTTGTAGTTGACGGTATCAAGCTTGCGGGAGATTGGACTGTTAATGACGGTGTTGTACCTATCGCTTCTTCAAGATTCCCTGATAGCGATAAAGAGTTTGCTAAAAGCTATGAAGAAGTAGTGCAGAAAAAAGAGGAAATTGAAAAAGGAATCTGGTATTATATGGAGCCGATTTTCAAGATGGACCATTTTGATTTCTGCGGTATAGAAGATTTTCCGACAACTATGGAGGATTTCTATTTTAATCTTGTTGATATGGTGGGTAAAAACTCAAAATAAAAAGCGCTGGCAGACAATTATTTGTTATTGTCTGTCAGTTTTTATATTTAACCATTGCTAAAGCAATTAATTTGTGTTAGAATATATTAGTTAAAATTAAATTGAAAGGATGACATATATGAAGAAGATTACTCCTAACAGTACCCTTAAAGAAGTTATGGCTACTCCCGTTGGTAACGACCTTATCAAAATGGTGGCTTATCATACAGGTATACCCGACAAGGTTATCCATAACCCTCTGACTGGTATGATGAAACTTAAGATGATTCCTAAACTTTTAGGTGACAAGATGCCTATCGAAACTATTGAGCATCTTTGCAATCTGCTTTCCTATACTCCTGAAAAGGTTATCACCAAAGATGAGGTTGATCCCAAGTGGTGGAAAGAATCAGTTATATATCAGATTTATCCGCGTTCATTTATGGATAGTGACGGAGACGGTATCGGTGACCTCCAGGGTATAATTTCAAAACTTGACTATCTTAAGGAGTTAGGCGTTGATGTACTCTGGCTCAGTCCTATCTATGATTCTCCCAATGATGATATGGGTTACGATATCCGTGATTATAAGGCCATTATGACCGAGTTCGGCACAATGGCTGACTTTGATCAGATGCTTGAGGAAATACATAAGCGCGGTATGAAGCTTGTTATGGACCTTGTTGTCAACCACACCTCAGACGAGCACGAGTGGTTCCAAAAGGCACTTGCAGGCGACAAAAAATATAAGGACTACTATATGTTCCGTAAGGGTAAGGCACCCGGTGTGCCTCCTAACAACTGGTCATCAGTATTCTCAGGCTCAGCATGGAATTATTATCCCGAGCTTGATGAGTGGGCACTCCACATCTTCTCAAAGAAGCAGATGGACCTCAACTGGGAAAATCCTGAAATGCGTAAAGAAGTTGCAGAGATGGTTTGCTGGTGGCTCGAAAAAGGCGTTGACGGCTTCCGTATGGACGTTATCAACCTTATCTCAAAGGTTGAAGGTCTTCCCGAGGGTAACAACCTTGTAGGTGAGTTCATCGGTTACGGTGGTGAACACTATTTCTGGGGTCCCAGACTTCACGAGTACTTACACGAGCTCAATCTCAACTCATTTAAGAAGTACCCCGAATCATTCTGTGTTGGTGAAACAGGCGGTATCGGCGTTGAAATGGCAAAGTATCTTGTTGATGACTCACGTGAAGAAATCAGACAGACATTCCTTTTCGATCAGCTTGAAATCCCCGGTAAGATGAGATGGGATGATTATAAGTATGATCTTAAGTATCTCAGAAACCACTTCATTGATTTCCAGACAGAACTCAAGGGCTCATCATGGCCTGCACTTGTTATCGAAAATCACGATAATCCGCGTATGGTATCAAAGGTTAATCCTGATCCTAAGTTCAGAAACGCTGTTGCTAAGGTTATCGGTGCACTTCTTCTCACAGGACGTGGAACACCCTACATTTTCCAGGGTGAAGAGCTTGGTATGATGAACTGTGCATTCAATGATATTTCGGAAATCCGCGACGTTGAATCTATCAACAAGTTTGCAGAGCTTCAGGAAAAAGGCAAGTCAAAGGCTGAAGCGTGGGCAACAATCCTTGCAGGCAGCCGTGATAACTCAAGAACACCTATTCCCTGGGACGACAGCGAAAACGGTGGCTTTACAATAGGTACACCTTGGATAAGACTTAATGGTGACTATAAGGAGTGCAATGCTGCAGCTCAGATTGCTGACCCTGCAAGTCCCTACAACTATTACAAGGCTCTTATGGCTCTTCGTAAGCAGTACAAGAGCAGCCTTGTATATGGTGACTTCAAGCCTCTTAAGACTGACGACAAGACTTATTGTCTTTATAGAGAAAGTGCAGACGGTAAGTTCTATATAGAAATGAATCTTACTGAAAATCAGATTTCAAGACCCAGAGCCGCAGAGGGTGAGTGTGTGCTTTCAAGCTATCTCGCACCAGCTCCCACGCTTCGTCCTTATGAAGTGAATATCTATAAGGTTAAATAATCAAGGACAAAAAATATCCCCGATTCCACTGAGGAGTCGGGGAATGTTCATTATGTAGGGCTGAGCTTAAAGGTTGATATAATCAAAAAGGATTTTAGCGCCTTCAGCTCTTGTTACAGTTGCGCCGATGTTAAACTTACCGCCATTGATGAAAAGCTTGATTGCAAAACCTAAGGTCTTGATTTTCTGCATAAATGTAGCATCGGGATCAGCATTCATTACTGCTTTGATGATGTCAATTCTGATTGCCTTACCGTTGTCATCGGATGCTTCATCTGTACCTGCGATTTTGGCAATTGCTTTTGTAAGATCTGCCACTGTAAGTGCTTCGTCAGGAGCAAATGAAGTTGCTGAAACGCCGTCAATTATATCATTGTGATACATATATTCAATAGCACGGTATTCGTTTGATTTTACGTCTACGTCAGTATAGGGGAAGGATGCATTGGGAAGAGCATCGAGAACAAGATCTGCGATATGTCTGTGACCTGCATAGCTGGGATGCTGCTTTTCGCAGAGGGTACCAACAGGATCTATAAAGATGTAACCGTATTTTTCAGCACCTTCACGCATAGGCTTGTTAGCATAGTCAACGATGAGCTGAGCAAAATTTGCTTTTGCAAGTTCGGTCTGGAAGTCGAAACCGTCGTTGCCGGCATTGATATCATTCATTGTTTCGTCCTGTAAGCTGCTGTCAAACAGACCGATTGCTACAAGTGTAACATCAGGATTGTAAGCATAGATGTCTTCGACCAGGATGTTCCAGTTTTTAAAGAAACTTGTAAAACCGTCGTTGAGTGCAACGGGAAGAATTTTTACAAGGTCAGGGAGACAGTTTGCAAGAGCAGCTATATCGATAAGACTGTTAATTGTGTCGGCGTCTGTGCCGTTGCTTTCAAGATATTCTCTTGCTTTTGTGAAGAATTCTTCGTTGCCTGCAACCTGCTTTTCCATTTCCTCAACAACGTGCCAGCCGAGATATGAGCCCCAGTCATTACCACCGACATTGAGAGTAATAAGACCCGCTTCTGAAACAGCCTTGCGGATTTCGGGAATGCGGCTGTCTACCTCTTCTTTAGTAACCGAGTAGAAAAGGAAACGGTCGTTTTCATAGTCATAATCGTCTTCGAGAATATAACGGATATCATTTGTTCTGAAGCCGATACAAGCCATAGGATGATATGTAACACCTAAATCATCAGCTATAAGAGCGCCGTATGAGCCTTCAACTCGCTTGAAGGTTGACTCTCTGTGTTCGATGTCGCTCCAACCGCTGGCGACGCTGTCACCGAGAAGAACGTATGAGCCGTAGTCAAAATAGGTCTTTTCTTTTTCGGCTGCAAAGCAAATGCTGAGACCTGAAAGAAGTGTCAGAATGAGTAAAACTGCGATAGTGCTTTTTAAAAGCTTTTTCATTTTTTTGTCCTCCGATTCAAATGTGTTATGTCTAATTATTAAGAGTTTTTAATAATTACAGTTTATACTAACATATTTTTTTTGCATCGTCAAGAAAAATATGAAAGCAGATTATAATATGGAAGAAAGATTGACAATGAGGACATAATTTGGTAGAATTTCTATGATATTTCACGCTTATAGTCTAATACTGTAGGTTTCAGACTGTTATTAAGTAGGAAAGGAAGAGTAAAAACAATGAAACAGAAATTACTTTCAGCTCTTATTATTATATTTCTTGTGGCTGTTATTATTGCTCAGTGTGTAAGCATCAGAAACATTGAGTCAGGCAGAAATCAGCCTGCGAAGGATGAGATTACTCAGCAGGTTGACGCTATGGTGACACCGACAACACAGCCTCAGCAGACTACGGCTCAGCCTCAGACTACAACTCAGCCTGTAGTGAATACTCCTGATGACAGAACAACTGTGCCCTCAGAGTCTGCTGAAAAGGAAAATAAAATGCCCGAGAGTACACAGGAAATAATCGATCAGTATACACTTCTCGTTGACAAGTTCAAGCAGCAGAAGCCTGCCTATAAGAAAAAGGAGTATCAGGCACTTCCCGTTGAATATCATAACTTCAGCTCTATAATTAACAAGGCTCTTGACGTGGCTGCAGGATACATGGTAACAGAGGATGAGGCTGAAGAGCTTATCAGAGAAGCAGGTGCAGAAGAGATTATCAATGATATGCCTATCCACGGCTCGGAAAAGGGATGTGCATTGACAAATTACGATGCTGTTTCCTGGGCAAAGTGTGAGGATAAGGGTGACGGCACATATGAGATTTCATTCTCACTTAAAGAAGAAGTAAACCCCGAGCCTACTCCTGCAGATACTCTTGTTCCCGTTTCTGCTCACGGTGCAGTTATGCAGCCGATGGCATTCAATGATATCAAGGCTGAGGTCGACAGTATTATCAGCAAGGTGCCCGGCATCGCTCTCAATCAGCTCGATCTTTACTACCGTGAGAACGAGTACCGCTGTGTCTATAATCCTGAGACTGACGAGGTTCTGTCAATAACTCATTACATTGTTATTGATATAGTTGTTAATGCTGATGTCTTCAGTAAGACTATAGACGGATCTGCAAGACTTCTCAACGATATGTTTATTTATGACATTACCTGGTAAAAATTTTACAGCCATCCTGTCAGGGTGGCTGTTTAGCCTTTTAAATGATTGGATTTTTTGACTTTTTTGTGTTTTTATTGTTGCATTGAAAATAAAGAGATGTTATAATAAATCATTATTTTATAAAGTAACCTGAGGAGTTGTTTATATGAAAATTGGTATTTACGGTTACGGTAACCTTGGCAGGGGCGTTGAAGATGCTGTAAAAAGAAATCCGGATATGGAGCTTGCTGCAGTGTTTACAAGACGAAGCCCTGACTCGCTTAAAATAGAAACCGAAAATGTGCCGGTAGTGTCAACTGATGACATAATGGCTTGGAAAAATAAAATTGATGTTATGATTATCTGTGGCGGAAGTGCAACAGATCTTCCCGAAATGACTCCGTCACTTGCAGAGCATTTCAATGTAGTTGATTCTTACGACAATCATTCAAGCATTCCCGTTCATTTCGCAAATGTTGATGCAAAAGCTAAAGAGGGCTCAACAACTGCACTTATTTCCTGCGGTTGGGATCCGGGTATGTTCTCTCTTAACAGACTTTATGCTTCCTGCGTATTGCCTGACGGCAACGATTATACATTCTGGGGCAAGGGTGTATCTCAGGGTCACTCCGATGCTATAAGAAGAATTGACGGTGTAATTGATGCAAGACAGTATACAGTGCCCGTTGAAGAAGCTATGGAAAGAATCAGAAACGGTGAAACACCTGAGCTTACAGCAAGAGAAAAGCATAAGAGAGAGTGCTATGTCGTTGCAGAAGAGGGTGCAGATAAAGACAGAATCAGAAATGAAATTGTTAATATGCCTGCATACTTTGCTCCCTATGATACAACTGTTACTTTCATCACTATGGAAGAAATGAAGGAAAAGCACAGTGAGCTTCCTCACGGCGGCAGTGTTATCAGAACAGGTAAAACGGGCAAGGATGATTGCCACAGTCAGGTAATTGAATACAAGCTTAATCTTGATTCAAACCCTGAGTTTACCGGTAGTGTACTCACAGCTTATGCAAGAGCTGTGTACCGCCTTGCGATGAGAGGCGACTTCGGTTGTAAGAGTGTTTTTGATATTGCTCCTGCTGACCTTTCTCTTCAGAACAGAGACGAGCTTTTAGCTCATATGTTATAATAAAGGAATGAATTAATATGTTGTGTGAAAATATCGGTGTAAGCGGTGCACATCTCACCTTTGCCGGCAGAGATGTAACCGATCTTGCAGAAAAATACGGTACACCGCTTTATCTTATGGATGAGGACAAAATAAGAGCTAATTGCCGTGTTTATAAAAAGGCTATGGCTGACTGCTTCGGCGAGGGAAGTTTCCCCGTCTTCGCAAGTAAGGCTGCTTGCTTCAAGCGTATCTATGAAATAATGAAAGAGGAAAATATGGGTATTGACCTTGTTTCCTCAGGTGAAATTGCTACAGCTGTCAGTGCGGGCTTCCCTATGGAAAATTCTTACTTCCACGGTAACAACAAAACTGATTTTGATATAAACTTCGCTATGGACAGCGGTGTCGGACACTTTATGGTTGACAATATGTGTGAGCTCAAGGCTATCAATGAGTTTGCAGGCAAGAGAGGTATCACTCAGAAGGTTATTCTCAGACTCACTCCGGGTATCGACCCTCATACCTATGCAGCAGTTGCAACAGGTAAGGTAGACTCCAAGTTCGGTATCGCAATCGAAACAGGACAAGCCGAGGAATTTATAAAGGAAACAGTCGGATTTGAGAATATTGAAATTGTGGGTTATCACTGTCACGTAGGCTCCCAGGTTTTCAATGAAGAGGGTAATGTTTATCTTGACGCTGCCACAATTATGCTCAAGTTCTTTGCTGATATGTATCATAAATATAATGTAAAGGCAGAGATTCTCAATATGGGTGGCGGTTTCGGTGTTCGCTACACAGATGCTGACCCCTATATGGATATCGCAGGTAATATTGAAACTCTCGCAAAGCACATCAGAGACATCGCTGAAAAGCTCGAGATTCCTATGCCTCGCGTTCTTATGGAGCCCGGCAGAAGTATTGTTGCCGATGCAGGTATGACTCTTTACAGTGTGGGTACAATCAAGGAAATCACAGGATATAAGAACTATGTTTCCATCGACGGCGGTATGACCGATAATCCGAGATATGCTCTTTACGGCTCAAAGTATACAGTGCTTCTTGCAAACAAGATGGGTGGGCAGTGCAATTTCAAGGCCGATGGGGCAGGCAGATGCTGTGAAAGCGGTGATATCATTCAGCCGGATGTTATGATGCCGAAGCCCGTGCGCGGTGATATTATTGCCGTATGCACAACAGGTGCTTATAACTATTCAATGGCATCAAACTATAATCGTGTACCAAGACCTGCTGTTGTTATGCTCGATGGTGACAAGGACTATGTTGCTGTTAAGCGTGAGACATTTGAAGATCTTATCAGAAACGATATATAAAAAATAAACGCAGGGGATAAACCTCTGCGTTATTTTTAAGAGTATGTAGTGTGCGGACTGTGATCAGAAAAGGATATGAAGGATAGCTTTTGTGAAACCTTTGAGAAGTGCAAGGTTGATGATTGATGATACGCCTGCGAAAAGAATTGTAAACATATTTATTACTCCTTTTTAATTTTTTGTTTCTTCTGCAATCACATTATAGCAAAACTAAACTGTATTTTTCAAGAGGCGATAATTAAAAATTTTAAAATTAGAATTTCTGCAATAGTATTAACAAGATTGTAGTAATATAGTTGTATAGATCGGGCTTTATCCGGTAGTTGGCACGGCGGCTCCATAGTTGAAGCCTTCGGCTTCGACTCAGCGACTGTCGTCGCTGTAAATCGCTGTGCGATTTAATGGAGCCGCCTCCCGCCTTTACCGCAAAATAAATTTAAAAATCTTAGAAAAAACTATTGACAAAGTGACCCCTTTGTGATAATATATCTGCACAACAAAGCAGAGCAGCTAGCGTTCTCACCTTACGAATAAGGTTTCGGTAAGGTCAATAGACTAAGTTTTAGTGTATTGGTGCGTGAACGTTACTGCGTTCACGCTTTGATTTTTATGGCGAAAAGCCACGCAATATTTTGGAGGTGTATGAACATCGCTATCAAAGAAATGCAAATCAATGAGGAAATCCGCGATAAGGAGCTCCGAGTAATTATGGGTGATGGTGAAGTGCTCGGTATCATGTCTGCGGATGAAGCTTTAAAGATTGCCGAAGAAAAAGATCTGGATCTTGTTAAAATCGCTCCTCACGCTGTTCCCCCCGTATGCAAGATTATGGACTACGGTAAGTATCGTTTTGAACAGACAAAGCGTGAAAAGGAAGCAAAGAAAAATCAGCATGTTGTTGAAATCAAGGAAATCCGCCTTTCACTCGGTATCGACACCCACGACTTTGTAACTAAAGTGAACCACGCCAAGCGTTTCCTCACAAGCGGAAATAAAGTTAAGGTTTCAATCAGATTCAGAGGCCGTGAAATGGCTCACACAGAAAACGGTCTTGTCACAATGAAAGACTTCGCCGATGCCTGCGCTGAGTTCTGCGTAGTTGAAAAAGCTGCAAAACTCGAAGGTAAATCAATGATGATGTTCTTGGCTCCAAAGCCTAAAAAGTAATAGGAGGAATTTACAATGCCTAAAATTAAAACACACAGCGGTGCAAAGAAACGTTTTAAGCTCTCAAAG
>JAZQUF010000197.1:0-2473 GCA_045631165.1 Acutalibacteraceae bacterium | reverse complement strand
AATAACTGTACAGCCTCTTTTTGCCATTTCTACGGCAAAGTTGTTCTGATAGTTGTCGATGTAATTGAAGCGTGTTTTGTTGCCCTTTCTTGAGATGTTCAGTATCTGTCTTACACCGTAGCCGTGACCGCAGAGAGCAACAACTCCGCTCGTTTTGCCTTTTGTATTCTTTGGCTCAAGGATGTAGACAAGGCTGTTTAATCCCTTGAGAATTTCTACGGAATACTTTTTTAGTGTATATTCGGGATAATCAAGATTTTTGCCGACAGAGACAAGATTTAATTCAGTTGCCATGGAGTCTAACTTTTCGAGTGAGAAAAGCTCCTTGGCTTTTTCTTTTATGCTTTTGCCGATTTCAAGAGCATCCTCATAAGAGGTTGCATTTTTATAAGGCTCTGCCTTGATTTTTCCGTAAAGCTCCGACATAAATTCATCGGGTGAATATGGACTTCTTTTCATATCTGTCACCTCAGAAGCATATCTTTCCTGCAACTGTTACATTCTTGCTGTCTGTACCGATATAAACCGTGTAGCTTTCGTCAAGCTCCCAGCTGCCGTTTTCTGCGTTGTAGAATCTGATATCGTCAATCAGCACATCGACCTCTGTGATGACGCTTTCCTTTGCTTTCACGCTTACACGCTTAAAGCCCTTGAGCACTTTGATGGGTCTGTCTTTTTCTGTATTGTCACTGCCGACATAAATCTGAATTACCTCATCACCGTCAACATCACCGATATTTTTTACAGTAGCAGTAACCATGATTTGTTTTTTATCTTTTTCTAAAGAATTACATTCAAGCTCAAAATCAGTATAGGAAAGACCGAAGCCGAAGGGGAAGTGAGCTTCAATTCCTTTTTTGTCAAAGAGTGTATAGCCGTGATAATAGCCGTATTCGATATTTTTATCCTTTGCGCCAAGGTGAAGGAAGGGAGGATAATCCTCTGCCTTTTGAGCTATTGTAAAGGGAAGCTTACCTGCAGGTGTAACATCACCGCTGATGATATCAGCCAGAGCATTGCCACCCTCAAGACCGCTGTAAAATGACATAACAACTGAATCGGCAAGGTCAATCCAATCCTTGATAACATAAGCACTGCCGCCCATAATGTTGACAATAAGCTTTTTGCCGAGAGTTGAAAGAGCCTTGATAAGAGTTACATCCTCTTCGGGGATTCTTAGATCTGCTCTGTCACCGCCTGAGCCCTTGGGCTTTTTCTTAACATTGCCGAGGTTAACAAGGAACTCGCCTTCCTGAAGCCAGTCACTGCCCACGCATACCACGATATAGTCGCAGTTAACTGCAGCTTTCATAGCCTCTTTACAGCTTGAGCCATTGTAAACAGCAACATTCTCTTCACCGAAACGCTTGCACATACCCTCATAAGGAGTAACAGCATAGGGGCTGAAAACATTACTGCTTCCGTGGTCACCTGTGTTGCGTTTATTTGCATATCTTCCCACAACGGCAATCTTTTTGCCCTCGGGTACGGGGAGAGTTTTATCTTCGTTTTTAAGCAGCACAATACCTTTGGTTGCTGCTTCTCTTGCAAGGGCAATATGCTCCTTTGAGAGAATAACTGACTTATCCTGCTTTTTGTATTTGGGAAGAGTAGATATAAGAGCTCTAAGAATTCTGACAGCAGATTTGTTGATGTCTTCTTCTGTTATCTCACCCTTTTTAAGCAGATATGAAAGAGTAGCATAACGGAAAAGATAGGGCATTTCCATATCCATACCTGCTTTAAGGCTTCTCTTTGCATCATAAATGCCATAGAAGAAGTCGGAAAGTGAGAAGCCGTCAAAGCCCCACTTGTCGTGGAGAATATCAGTAAGGAGTTCTTTGTTTTCACAGGCATAGGTGCCGTTGACCTTGTTGTAAGCACCCATAATTGACATTGCGCCTGCATCAATACACTTTTTGAAATGGGGAAGATAAACCTCGTGAAGGGTTCTTTCGTCAGCTATTGCGTTAGCTGAAAACCGAAGGTCCTCAATGCTGTTAAGGGCGTAATGCTTCGGGCAGGCAATAATGCCGTTATCCTGCATAGCTTTTGTAAGAGCAACACCCATTCTGCCTAAAAGATAAGGATCCTCGCCGTAGGTTTCCTGAGCTCTGCCCCACATAGGATTGCGAAGAAGATTTATACATACACCTGCAAAAAGATTTGCATCAAGTGCAGAGGCCTCCTTGGCGAAAACCTCACCGATGCGGTATTCGAGTTCATCGTCAAATGATGCACCTCTGAGCATAGATACGGGGAAGCAGGTACACTTGCTCATAACGATACCGGGGGGGCCGTCTGTGAACATCACAGGTGGTATGCCGAGTCTTTTGCAGCCTCCTGCCGGGTAGGCTGCACCGTTATAGAATCTGCCGTTTTTCAGAAAGTTCTTTGCCGTAACACCGAGAGCATGTCCCTGAAGAAGTCGGATTCTCTCACCAATTGTCATTTCATTTAAAAGTAAATCTGC
>JAZQUF010000196.1:0-1982 GCA_045631165.1 Acutalibacteraceae bacterium | reverse complement strand
AATCGGTGACTATACCGAAAGTGTCTACTTCGGTCTGTCACTTCGTCAATTTATCTTTTCCATTCTTGCCTGCGGTGTTGCCGTAGGCTTGTACTTTTTACTCAAACCTTTATTCGGTATAGAAACCTTGAGCTGGGTGTGCATCTTGGGGGCGGCACCCTTTGCAGCAATAGGCTTTTTCAGTTGGCACGGTATGACGGCAGAAAAAGCTTTCTTTGCTTACCTTCGTTCTGAAATACTTATGCCGAATGAACTTAAATTCAAATCAATAAACCTTTATGACGAAATAGAAAGGAGTGATAAGGATGTTCGACTTACTCGGAAAGCTGAAAAGCCTCGTAGGAATAAGTGATAACTTCGGTGACGGTATGGCTGTTCCGAAGTCTGTGCAGGATGCAATAGATATAAGAGCAGTTTATCCCGACGGCATTTTCCTTGTTGGTAAAGACAGATATTCAAAGGTCTTTAAGTTTACTGATATTAACTATGCCGTAGCAAGTAAAGAGGATAAGGAAACAGACTTTTTCAAGTACAGTGATATTCTTAATTCTCTTGAAAACGGCGTTTCAAGTCAGCTTACAATCATCAACAGAAGAATAAAGAGTGAAGAGCTTAATAATCTTCTGCTTACTGAAAAACAGAATGACGGTAAAGATGTGTTCCGCCGTGAAATCAATGAAATGCTCACAAGTCTTGCTAACAGTACAAGTGCCATTGTTCAGGATAAATATATTACCCTGACAGTTCAGAAGAAAACAGTTGAAGAAGCAAGAGCACACTTTAACCGTGCCGGCACTGATTTAATTGCCCACTTCTCACGAATAGGCTCAAAGTGCAGAGAGCTTGAGCTTACGGAAAGACTTCGTATTATTCACGATTTCTGCCGACCTGACGATGATACAGACTATCAGTTTGACCTTCGTGACACAATGCGAAAGGGTGAAAGCTTCAAGGACTATATATCTCCCGACAGCTTTGAGTTTAAGGGAGACTATTTCAAAGTCGGAGATAAATTTGCCCGTGTACTTTTTGTAAGAGGTTATGCCTCTTATGTCAAGGATGAAATTATCCGTGTAATAACAGATTCCTGTAAGAATATGATTTTTAACTTTGACATTGTTCCCGTATCAACTCAGGAAGCACAGAAGTTTGTAGAAAAGCAGGCACTCGGTATTGAAACAAATATTGCAAACTATCAGAGAAAACAGAATGCCAACAATAACTTCTCTGCAATCATTCCTTACGATATGGAACAGCAGAGAAAGGAAATCCGTGAGTTTTTGGATGACATTATGACCCGTGACCAAAAGATGTTTAAGGTTGTAATGACCATTATGCACACGGCTGATACTCTTGAACAGCTTAATACCGATACTGAAACTATTGTAGCCGCAGGCGGTAATACCTGTCAGATTGGCACTTTAAGATTTCAGCAGTTGGAAGGCTTTAACGCAACGCTTCCCATAGGCACGAATAAGATTCTCGCAAGGCGTACTCTTACAACGGAAAGCCTTGCTGTTTTTATGCCCTTTAAGGTGCAGGAAATTCAGCATAAGGGCGGTGTATGTCAGGGTGTCAATGTGATTTCTAAAAACCTTATTGTTGTCAACCGTAAAGAGCTTCTTAACGGTAACTGCATTATTCTCGGTGTTTCGGGTAGCGGTAAGTCCTTTACAGGTAAGGAAGAAGTATCCACACTTCACCTTACTACCGATGCTGATATTATCATCATCGACCCGGAAAGAGAATACAAAGCATTAGTTGAAGCATTAGGCGGTCAGGTTGTTCAGCTTTCTGCGACAAGTAAAAATCACATTAACTGTCTTGATATTAACCAAGATTATGCAGACGGTGACAATCCCATAGCTCTTAAATCAGAGTTTATTATGTCGCTGTTTGAACAGATTATAGGCACAGACAAGATTGACGGTAAGCAGAAGTCAATTATTGACCGTTGCCTTACAAATGTTTATCGCAACTAT
>JAZQUF010000195.1:0-1992 GCA_045631165.1 Acutalibacteraceae bacterium | reverse complement strand
CTGTTTCCGGGTTGTTGTTAATGATAATTGCTTCGTAACCGGCATTTTTAATTGTCATTACCGCATGTACTGTAGAGTAGTCGAATTCAACACCCTGACCGATACGAATAGGACCAGCTCCAAGAACGATAATTTTCTTCTTATCTGTTAAGCGAGAAGTATTTTCTCCTGTGTAAGAAGAGTAGAAATAAGGAATGTATGCGTTTGTATGGCATGTATCAACCATCTTGAATACTGGGAACAGATTCAATTCCTTACGCATGTTGTATACTTCCATTTCTGTGCAATTCCATAAACGAGCGATAAATTTATCACCGAATCCCATTTTCTTCGCAGCTGTAAGGATTTCTGCATCCCTGCGAACACGAAGTGTATTTTCCATGTCGATAATGTTTTTGAACGCTTCGAGGAAGAATGGTGTGATCATTGTAATTTCATGAAGTTCTTCCAGTGAAACACCATGATAAATCAATTCAGCAATTGCAAAGATATTGTCGGAGCGGAATTCCTGAATATATTCTTTCAGTTCTTCCACGCTCATGTTGTCAAATTTAGGCAGGTGTAAATGATTTGCACCGATTTCCAAAGAACGTACACCTTTCAGTAACGCTTCTTCAAGGTTTGAACCGATACCCATGATTTCACCAGTTGCTTTCATCTGTGTGCCAAGTTTATTTGTAGCAGATGCAAATTTATCAAATGGGAAACGTGGTAATTTTGCAATTACATAATCTAATCTTGGTTCAAATGCTGCAGTTGTGTTAGCAATCTGAATATCTTCAAGAGCCATACCAACAGCAATTTTTGCAGTAACACGAGCAATAGGATAACCTGAAGCCTTTGAAGCAAGTGCAGATGAACGAGAAACTCGAGGGTTAACCTCGATAAGGTAATATTCTGAAGAATGAGGATTGAGAGCGAACTGAACATTACAACCGCCTTCAATCTTAAGCTCCTTGATAAGCTTGATAGCTGAATCGTTGAGCATCTTTTCGTCTTCCTTGCTAAGTGTCATAATAGGTGCTACAACGCATGAGTCACCTGTATGAACACCAACAGGGTCGATATTTTCCATGCCACAGATAGTAATAGCATGGTCATTTGAGTCACGCATAACCTCGAACTCAATTTCCTTGTAGCCCTTAACAGACTTTTCAATAAGAACCTGATGAACAGGAGAAAGGTTGAATGCATTAACACCGATTTCCATAAGTTCTTCATCGTTGTAAGCAAAGCCACCACCAGTACCACCAAGAGTGAATGCAGGACGAAGAACAACAGGGTAACCGATTCGGTTTGCTGCTGCTTTTGCTTCTTCTAATGAATAAGTAATCTCTGAAGGAATAACAGGCTCGCCGATAGATTCGCAAAGTTCTTTGAACATTTCACGGTCTTCTGCACGCTCAATTGAAGCACTTGATGTACCAAGAAGCTCAACACAGCATTCCTTAAGAATACCTTTTTTCTCAAGCTGCATAGCAAGGTTAAGACCTGTCTGACCACCGATACCTGGAATGATAGCATCAGGACGCTCATGACGAATAATCTTTGCCACATATTCGAGAGTCAATGGTTCCATATACACCTTATCAGCGATGATAGTGTCAGTCATAATAGTTGCAGGGTTAGAGTTGCAAAGAACAACTTCGTATCCCTCTTCTTTAAGTGCAAGACAAGCCTGTGTTCCTGCATAGTCAAATTCGGCAGCCTGACCGATAACGATAGGGCCCGAGCCGATAATAAGAATCTTTTTAATATCTGTTCTTTTAGCCATTTAATTTTCCTCCTGAAATTCTTAAACCTATATCAAATCAATATGATAAATTTACTTTTTGTATACAAGCTTTCCGTCACAGACAGTAGCAAGGCATCGTCCGTTGACCTTCCAACCCTCGAAAGGTGTTGCTTTACCCAGAGATACAAATTCTGCAGGGTCTACAGTATATTCTTCCTGAAGGTCCCAGATAGAGTAGTCACAACCAAGCTCGATTC
>JAZQUF010000194.1:0-21462 GCA_045631165.1 Acutalibacteraceae bacterium | reverse complement strand
CACCTTGGTATCCCAATAAGCGTTAATCCATCTTTCAGGCTCAGGTGCAAGTGCAATATTCTTTGGCACGTTGGAGCACTTTCTTGTGTGTATCGACACACCGTGACCTCTTGTTATAAAGCCGATAATCTCGTCACCCGGTAAGGGGTCACAGCAACGAGAAAACTTGATAAGGCAATTGTCGATGCCCTCAACAATAATACCCTCAGCACTCTTGGCACGTTTTACAGGTTGCTTGGGTACTTCGGTTTCGGAAGGCACCTCAGGCTGAAGCTCTTTCATCAGTTTTGTGTATTCATCCTTGATACGGGGCATAATCTTCATAAGACTTATACCACCGTAGCCTATGGCAGCAAGGAACTCATCAACACCATTGCAGTGCTGTCTCTCGGCTATTTTAGCAAGGAAATCTATCAACTGCTTTTCAGTCAGATGAATACGGTTACGGCTGAACTCTCTTTCTATTTCAGCCCTACCCTCAGCGATATTTTCTTCGCGTCTTTCCTTCTTGAACCAACCCTTGATTTTTGTTCTTGCCGAGGCGGTATGAGCTATTTTAATCCAGTCTCGGCTGGGGCCCTTGCCGTTTTTGGTGAGGATTTCGATAATCTCACCGTTGTTTATCTTGTGGTCAAGAGTTGATATTCTGCCGTCAACCTTGGCACCTATCATCTTGTTACCGACTGCCGAGTGAATAGCATAAGCAAAGTCAATAATACAGGAGCCCAGAGGCAACGATATAACATCACCCTTGGGAGTGAAGGCGAATACCTCATCAGGAACAAAATCTGACTTGATGGTTCTTACAATATCCTCAACATCGTCAGAGTCCTGCTGTGTTTCAAGGAGCTGTCTTACCCAGGAAAGTCTTTCCTCAAACTTAACCTTACCGCTCATTCCAAGCTTATACTTCCAGTGAGCCGCGATACCGTACTCTGCCGTGTGATGCATTTCCCATGTTCTTATCTGCACCTCGAAGGGTATACCCGACTTGCCTATAACCGTTGTATGCAGTGACTGATACATATTGGGCTTGGGAGTTGAAATATAGTCCTTGAATCTGCCCGGAATAGGATTGAACATATCGTGAATAATACCGAGACAGCAATAGCACTCATAAACTGAGTCAACTATAAGTCTTACAGCATAAATATCATAAATTTCGTCGATGGTTCTGTTCTGCATATATGTCTTACGGTAAATACCATGTACACTCTTGATTCTGCCCGCAATATGAACCTTGGGTACTTCCTGCTTTACTCTTTCATAAATCTCATCCTTGATATTGTCAAGGAAGGACTGTCTTGACTCCACCTGCTTTTCGAGAGTGTCTCCGATTTCATCATATGCAACAGGATCGAGAAAGCTGATAGCTAAGTCCTCAAGTTCCTCCTTGAAGGCACGGATACCAAGTCGGTGAGCAATTGGAGCATATATTTCAAGGGTTTCTCTTGCCTTGTATCGCTGCTTTTCCTCAGGCATAAACTTAAGAGTACGCATATTGTGTACCCTGTCGGCAAGCTTGATAATAATAACTCTTATGTCCCTGGACATTGCAAGGAACATTTTTCTTATATTTTCACTCTGCTCCTCTTCCTTGCTTGCAGAAAGAGGAATCTGACCGAGCTTTGTTACACCGTCAACGAGACATTCAACGTCCTCACCGAACATATCTCTGATTTCCTTGGCTGTGGTAGGTGTATCTTCCACTACATCGTGTAAGAGGGCTGCACATATTGAGTCAGTATCCATACCCATATCAGCAAGAATAGTTGCAACTGCAACAGGATGAATAATATAAGGCTCACCGCTGCGTCGCTTCTGATCCTTATGAGCCTCATAAGCAACACCGAAAGCTTTTTCTATTTTGGCTATATCATCTGCCGAAAAATTTTCAATAAGCTTTTCCCTGAGCTTTATGAATTCCTCTGTATATTCACACATAGCTGTCTCCCCTTTCCTTTTCTATTGCATACTGTTTATATAGCTTAAAAGAGCTGAGTTTTCAAGATTTACCTTTTTTTCCGTATCGGCAACCGAAACTCCGTCTTTTTCTTTTTTAAATATACCAAGCTCACAGAGAATATCTATGGCTGTGAGTATCTTACAGGCGCCTGCACCGTCATCACCGAGGCGATAACAAAGAAGGTCTGTATCCCCGTACCAACCGCCGCATTTTTTTATATATCGGTAAACCTCAGCAATCTGCTGTCTTTCAATATGTAAGAATTCCCACTGTTTTCTGGTAAGTATTTCTTTTCGTGTGAGCTTTTCATAAAGACGTACGCTCTTGAGATACCTCATGTCGTCAGTGCCTGACATTCTTACATCCCTTACATATATACCAACCTTTACCTGCGACATAAATTCGTTCTTTTCAAGTCTTACTGCAAGGTCAATCAAATCGCCGGGCTGATAAAGAAAACGCTCAGGTGTAACACCAAAATAAACAGCCGTAAGAGTACTCTCACCTTTTCTTACAGTAATTCTTATGTGCTTGCCTCCACCGATTGACTGAACATTGACAATCTCCATACCGTAAAGTCCGAATACAGGCTGAGGATTGCCTGCGCCAAAGGGCTCAAGGGACTCAATAAGAGGTAAAATATCAGCATCAACCGCCGCTGCTCTGAGCTTACAGTCGATTATATTCTGCTGAAAAGGCATTTCTACACTTCTGGCATAATCTAAAATCGCCTGTCTGAAATTTTCACAGTTTTCACTCTTCATACCGAAGCCTGCGGCTAAAACATGACCGCCCCAATGCTCCAGAAGCTCCGATGCAGAAGAAACAGCATCATAAAGTGAAAAGCCGTCTATGCTTCTGGCAGAGCCCTTGGCATTTTCACCATCGTCAGTTATAACAAAACAGGGTTTACCGTACTTGCCTACAAGTCTTGCGGCAACAATACCGATAACACCTCCGTGCCAGTTTTTACCGCTGAAAATCAGAACTCTCTCGTTTAAGATATCCGGTTTTTCATCTATCTGTCTTTGCACTTCAGCAAGGATTTCGCGTTCCTTTTCCTGTCTCTCGGCATTAGAGGAATCAATTTCCAACGCCTTTTTTCTTGTCTCGTTTTTATCTTCGCCTATGAGCACTTCAAGAGCCTTGCTTGCATGAGACATTCTGCCGATAGCGTTTATTCTCGGAACAATCGAAAAAGCAACTGATGTACTGCTGAGATATTTGTCCTTCATACCGCCGACTTCTCTGAGTGCAGTTATACCGACATTGCCACCCTGATTTATAAGCTCAAGGCCGGCTTTTACAATCTTGCGATTTTCACCTATAAGAGGCATAACGTCACCGATAGTACCGACTGCAACAATATCAGCATATTCCCTTAAAAGCTCTTCTGCGTCTCTGTCACTTAAGGCACAGATAAGCTTGAATGCCACACCGACACCGCAATACTCCTTATAGGTGCTCGGGCAGTCAAGTCTGTGAGGATTGACAACAGCCACTGCTTCCGGTAAGACTGTCGTTGCCTTATGGTGGTCGGTAATAACCAAATCCATACCCAGCTCTTTTATATATTCGGCCTCTTTATGAGCAGAAATACCGTTATCAACAGTGATAATGAGCTGTATACCCTCTTCGCAAAGGCTTTTTATTGCCTTCATATTAAGACCGTATCCCTCAGAATTTCTGTCAGGGATATATGTTGTAACCTTTATACCCAAGGACTTGAAATAGAGATAAAGCAATGCTGTAGCCGTAACACCGTCAGCGTCATAGTCACCGTAAACTGCTATCTTTTCGCCCTTTGATATGGCTTGCTTTATTCTTTCTGCAGCCTTACCCATATCTTTTAACTCGTAGGGATCAAGAAGCTCTGCAGAATCGAAGCAGAAATCCTCAAGCTCCAGCTCATCAGTGATGCCTCTGGATACAAGAAGATGTGAAAGGAAAGGCTCAATATCATATTGCTCTGTAATATCTTCTGCCAGCTCTCTGTCTGAAGGCAGCACGTACCACTGTTTACGGCTCATAAAATCAATCCTTTCCTTGAATTTTTAATAATTATGTATTATATCACTATATCGGAATTTTTACAATAAAAATTACTCTTTATTGATGTGCTTAAGAAATATTTTTCCATATTTCTCAGCCTTTTTCTGTCCTACACCCGGAATGAGCAGAAGCTCCTTTTCATCCTTTGGCTTGAACCTTGCCATAGATTCAAGGGTTTTATCCGTAAATATAACAAACGCCGGCATACCGCTTTTATTAGCAAGGTCTTTTCTTATAATCTTAAGCTCGCTGAGAAGCCTGAGATCAAGAGGCAGAGCCTGCTCTTCTTTGTTTTTCTTCATAGCAGTAAGCTTTCTTATACGTCTGCCTTTGAACAGCACCTCTTTACCGCTGCTTGTAAGAGTCAGTATTCCCTTTGAATCCTTGGTAATAAGAAGTCTGTTTATGAAATATTCTATATATAGCTCTATCTGGGATTCGGCGCTGTCATTCATTATTCCGTAAACCGATAACTCATTATAAGCCTTTTCAAGAATATAATCTGTCTCTTTTCCCTTAAGAATATCCACAATAACCTGAGCTGACTCATTTTCTTTAACTCGTCTTATGCAGGAAAATATCTTCTGTGCCTGGACAGTGACGTCTACACTTGTGGTATTACCTGTGCAGAATGAGCAGTTGCCGCACTTCTCCGTGGGATTTTCGCCGAAATAACGGAGAACATGATTACGAAGACAAACCTCTCCCTTGCAGTAATCTATCATCTGCTGAAGCTTTTCGAGACGAAGTTTTCTTAGCTCCTTCTGCTGTTTTTCACTGAGATATTCATTGTCCTCCGCATTATTTATAAACCACTTCTGCACTATTACATCAGAGGGAGAATACAGAAGCACACAGCTCGCATCACTGCCATCACGTCCTGCTCTGCCTGCCTCCTGATAATAGCTTTCTATATCTCCCGGCATATTGTAATGAATAACAAAGGATACATTAGATTTGTCTATGCCCATACCGAAAGCATTTGTAGCAACAATGACAGGTGTGTTATCCTCTATAAAGCTGTCCTGATTAAGCTTTCGTTCATTTTTTGACAGACCTGCATGATATCTCGTAACAGGTACATTATCGTTTCTGAGCTCATAGTAAAGCTCATCCACGTTCTTTCTCGTACTACAGTAAACTATACCGCTGTTGCCTGAATACAGGTCAAGATATCTTTTCAGCGCCGTCAGCTTATCTTTGACCTTAACTACCTCGAAATAAAGGTTTGCTCTATCGAAGCCCGTAGCTATTTCTACAGGATTGACAAGCCCTAAAAGTTCAGCGATATCCTGCTTGACTATCTTCGTTGCCGTTGCGGTAAAAGCTGCAACAACAGGTCTTTTCTTAAGAGCGGCTATAAAGTCTCTTATATCCAGATATGAGGGTCTGAAATCCTGCCCCCACTGCGAAACACAATGTGCTTCGTCTATAGCAACAAAGGATATCTCCATTCTTTCACAAAGAGCTCTGAAGCCTTGAGTCTGAAGTCTCTCAGGGGCTACGTATATTATTTTATAGCTACCCTTTTCGGCTTCCGACAGAACACGTGAAATAACCTTTTCGTCAAGAGAGGTATTGAGATAAGCAGCAGGTATACCACACTGACTGAGAGCCCTCACCTGATCATTCATAAGAGATATAAGAGGAGAAATAACAATAGTTATCCCCCTGAACATCATTGCCGGCACCTGAAAGCATATACTTTTACCGCCACCGGTAGGCATAATTGCAACAGTATCCGTTCCCGAAAGAATAGAATCTATAGCTGTAAGCTGTCCCTGACGGAAATCATCGTAGCCAAAATATTGTTTTAGTATCTGATATTTATCCAAAATTAAACCTCATCTGCCGAAGCACCGATTATGCAAAAAGCTTCTTTGAAAGCCAGTTGCGCACATTTTCACTCTTATAGCAATAAGCCAGAAAAGCTACAACAGCAACAATACATACAAAGACTATAAATCCTATTTCAAAGGCATACTTAACACCCGCAAAGAACAAGAGAACTCCACCGAACAGGAATGCTAGAGAAATCTCGGCACAGATAGCAAGAGCCTTCAGTATACCTGAGCGTTTCTTTCTTCGCACCCAGATGATATAAAACAGCACCATTGCCGAAATAAGCACAATAATGGGCAGAACACATGTGAGATAAAGATCTTCCACACCGAAGGAATTCATCAAAAGAAATGTATAAGCCCCCACTGCGAGAGTATCAAAGCTCCACATAAAATAAGTCTTATGATCTTTTTTGAAAAGAGGTAAAACAAAAATCACCCAGAAAAGCACACTTGTTGAGAGAATGTGTGCTGACCAGAAGTTGTCTTTGATAATCAGAAGATTAACAAGAAAACATACCATATTAGGCACAAGCATTATGATGGATATAAGCGCCGCAACGAACCTTGCCTTAACGGTTTTCGGAATATGTGTTTCATTTGAAAAGGGTGCGACTGTCTCCTCTTTATTTTCAGGCTCTGAGGGATTTATTATCTTAGTGCCGCAAAGGACACATTTTTTAGCGCTGGAGTCAAGCTCAACTCCGCAATTAACACAGTATGACATAGATTTCTCCTTAATCTCTGTTACTTTCAATTTTAACGTGAACACCCATTTTTACAAGTCGGGTATAGAATTCTCTTTCAATGTCGCTTTCCTGATAGCAGTTGGAAAAGCTGAAAGCTAATTTATCACCGATGCTTACAACACCGCATCTTGCACCATTAACCTTGCCTGCGCCTGTATAGAGCACAACCTTTTCAATATGCTTTTCAACGCTATGCGGCACATTGACGGGACCAAGATTGGATAAAAGGGTTGATGTAGTCTGCTCTGCTGTAATAAGAAAGCCTATTGCTACGCCTAAGTCCTTGAGTACCAGAGGCAGATGCTTTGTAACGGGATTTCTCTCAAGCTTCATATTCTGAGTCATAAGTGAATTTATAAGCTTAGGGTCATTGGCAAGCTTTAACTGAAGAGAAACATTTCTGACAATTTCTTCGAAGGTATATTCACCTAAATTCGGATCTATTTTTACTCTGAGACACAGAACAAAATTTCTCAGTGTCTCGCTTGGAAATGCTTTTCTCAGGTTGACAGGTATCTGTACACAGATTTCGCGTTGCTTTTTATGTTCTCTTAACTGCTTTCTATAATGAACATCCATAAGAATAGCAGCAAGAAATTCAGTAACCGTAACTCCATAAGTTTTAGCCACAGCGTGAAGCTCTTTAAATGACATAATACCTACCGTATAGTTTGTCATATGCATAGGCATCTTAGTACCCTTAGCGTGATAAACCCACTTATCTTTTCTGTTATAGGGCACCTTTGAGTCGGCATAACGATCGTATGAATCCTCTACTTCACTTGCTTTTGGACTGTCTTTTACGTCCAGTACAAACTGATTATATTCCACCTCTTCGCCCATAAGGCGAAGATACTCACCCACAAGAGTGAAGATGAAAACCGAAGCACCATAACCGTCACATAATGCATGGTATACATCAATACTTATTCTGTCTCCGAGATAAAACACGCGGAACAAAAAACCTTTGTTTTCTTTAAAATTAATGCGATAGCATGGGTTTTTGATATCTGGTAAAACTTCAGGCTCATCAGGATTTTTCTCAAAATAGTACCAGAACAGACCGCGTCTTATTCTTACGTTGAAGCTTGGTATTCTTTTTAAGGTTGTCTCCAGTGCCATTGACAGCACATCGGGATCAATTTCTTTTTTTAGTTGAACAC
Source organism: Acutalibacteraceae bacterium (assembly GCA_045631165.1). GTDB lineage: Bacteria > Bacillota > Clostridia > Oscillospirales > Acutalibacteraceae > UBA6857. Next base: position 13,691 of record JAZQUF010000194.1, on the reverse strand, counting down.
TAAGCCTGAAAATATTCGACCAGGATCGGGAGTTCTGTCCCGGAAAAATCTTGGCAGCATTATCAAGCTTGAACCAATCAAATGAAGTGTTTTTCATACGTACTCCCTTCAAAGAGAATAAATAATCTTTATTATACAATATATTTAGTTTGCTTTCAATGGATTTAAGAAAAAAACAAGTATCAGCAACTGTTTTTGCGTAAAAAAATAAGACCGCATCAGCGGTCTTAAGCTCTTAGGGTTGTTCACCTAACCATAAATCGTGGAAAATAAATTTGAAGAAGTCGTAGATTTCCAATGCAAATTCTACAAACAGTCCAATGAATGTGGGATGCTCTTCGTGAACTTTGTTTTCGTTATTATCCATAGCTATTTCCTCCTGTTCATTATGTTACCATTCTAAATGATTAAAATTAATTTGTCAAGAACAATTAATAATTTTATTAAAATTACATATTAAAGCTTAACCTTTACGCTCTTAACAGCGCCGGCTACACTTATAAACTCCTGTTCCGATACAGTTTTAAAGGCTCTGCAACGATAATAGTAGATTTTGAAGGCCTTTGGCACCTTGTCCTCAAAATTATGCTCAAAGCCTGAAGCTGTTCTTCCGATTTCACAGAACTCTCCGTCCTTGCTTTCGCTTCTTTCAATGATATATCCGTCGGCACCTGCAACCAGTCGAAGAGATATTCTCACTTTTTTACCGAGACCTCTTTTTATTCCGAGAATTCTGCCACTGTCAAGGTGTATGCATTTGTGCTCTGCACTGAAATTGCCGTGAAGCTCTTTTTCTTCACCTGATTTAAAGCTCTGCAGACAATAATAGTAGGGCTGACCGCTGACTATACCGTCATCAGTATAGCTTTCACCGTTAACCTTTGCAATAGGAATAATCTGCGAAAAGAAATCATTTCGTCTGCCTATGAAACAGCCATCCGTATCTGCTGCATTCTTCCATTTAAGCTCTATTGCAACCTTTTTACCGACAGACTTCACTTTAATACCGTCGGGAGCTTTTATATCGGATATAACCGCTGCCTTGACACCGCTTGTCTTGGTTGAAGTCTTTTTACCCTCAAGCTTTTTCCAGGCTGTAATTTTATACCAGTATGTAGTATTTTCTTCAGCTGTTTCATCAGTGAACTCGCACTTTTTAACCCATGTCAGGTGTTCAAACTCTCCACCGGCTTCAGTAGCTCTTTTAACAGCATATTTCTCTGCCATAGGTACCTTTGTCCACTTAAGGGCAATGTGTCTCTCATCCGTCACAGCTATGCTTTTTATTTTGGGGCTTACCTTCAGCTTTTCTATGGCGCCTAAACTCATTTTTTCTCTCCTAAAAGTGATGCTGCAGCCTTATCGAGGAATATTGTAACATCAGCGTGCATCTGAAGTATAGTTGCAGGACAAGCAGGTGAAACTTCACCTTCGACAAGCTCCTTGACAGCCTTTGCCTTGCTCTCTCCTGTTGCAATAAGAATAATCTTTCTGCTTCTCATAATGTCGCCGATACCCATTGTAAGAGCATATTCGGGCATTGTATCGCCAACAGCCTCGAAATACTTTTTGTTTGAATCGATGGTACTCTGAGTAAGCTTTACAGGGAAAGGACCATCTGCGAATTTATCACCGGGCTCATTGAAGCCGATATGTCCGTTGGTACCGATGCCAAGAAGCTGAATATCGATGCCGCCGCATTCACGGATACGGTTATAATATCTCAGACACTCTTCCTCGAGATTCTCAGCTTCACCTGAAAGGAAGTTGATTTTTTCGGGATTTACGTCTGTCTTGCCGAAGAGGTTATCCTGCATAAAGTAGTAATAGCTGTTTACGTTATCCTTTGAAAGGCCGACATATTCGTCAAGATTAAATGTTGTGATATGCTTGAGACTCACTTCGCCCTGCTCGTATTTTTCTATGATTCTTTTATATGTTTCAACGGGTGAAGCACCTGTTGCGAAACCGAGTACACTGCCGTGATATTTATTGACCTGCTTTATGATAAGTTCAGCAGCTTCGTGGGAAATCTGGATAGGATCATCTTTTATTATTACTCTCATTTTGTTTTCTCCTTTTTATTCAATGAGTTTTGCTTTTACATATTTTATTAATAATAACATACTTTAAAATATTTTTCAATAATTTTAATTCATTAGTTGGCAAATATAATTTTTTTGCTTTTAGTATATAAAAAAACAGAGTTATATGTTAAAATAACTTATAGCTTTTTATAAAGCAAAGGAGTAAATGTATGTTAATAGTAAATTCAGTAACCAAAAAATACGGCAAGGTCCTTGCAAATGATAATGTAAGTTTCAACATTGCACCGGGTGAAATTGCCGTGCTTATCGGCCCAAATGGTGCAGGAAAAAGCACAATTATAAAGTGCATCACCGGACTTCTTCGTTTCGAGGGTGAAATCACCATCAGCAGTATGAACAATAAATCAAAAGAAGCAAAAGCCCTTCTCGGCTATATCCCGGAAATGCCTGCTGTATACGATATGCTGACTGTCGGTGAACATCTTCAGTTTATGCTCAGAGCTTATAATATGTCTCTTGATGAAACCTACAGCGATGAGCTTTTAAAGAGATTCGAGCTTTATGACAAAAAAGATAAGCTCGGCAAGGAGCTTTCCAAGGGTATGCAGCAGAAGCTCTCTATCTGCTGTGCCCTCGTACACAGACCAAAGGTTGTTATTTTCGATGAGCCTATGGTCGGACTTGACCCCCACGCTATAAAACAGCTTAAGGAAATATTCCTTGAACTAAAAAATCAAGGTGCCAGCATCCTTATCAGCACCCATATGCTTGACAGCGTTGAAACCTTCTGGGATACTGCTTATATTATGGTCGGCGGCAAGCTCAAAGCAAAAAAATCTATTACCGATTCTGCGGAAAGCCTGGAGGAGCTGTTTTTCGGAATAACTGAAAGCGGTGATAAAAATTGAAAGCTCTTATTTATCTCACCGTCAAAAAAGCCAAAAACGGCATAATTGAATTTTTCCATAAGCCCTCTCAGATTATTCTTGCTCTGATCGTAATATGTATGATGATCTTTTCTGCCACTACTTACGGCAATGGTTCTTACAGTAATCACACAAGAGATATATCCGAGCTTTACGCCATCATACTCGCACTGTATACCCTTATATTTGTTCTGATAAGCAAAAACGGTTTTTATAACGGTGCTTCAATGTTCACAATGCAGGACGTCAACCTTATATTCCCCTCCCCTTTAAAGCAGAATACAGTCCTGTCTTACGGTCTGATTCAGCAACTGGGACGCTCCCTGATGTTAGGCTTCTTCATCCTGTTTCAATCAGGCACTGTATGCTCAACTTACGGAGTCAGCTTTATCGCTCTTGTATATATTCTGATAGGTTACGGTTTCACCGTCTTTCTTTCTCAGATGACTGCTATGGTCATTTATTCTCTTACTTCCTCTGACGATAAAAAAAGGAATGCTCTCAGGAGCATATACTATGCCGTAATAATGGCTTTTGCAGCTTACATTTTATACCTATGCTACGAGAATGGCGGCATCAGTATAGCAAGCCTTGTCACAGCATCTCAGTCCTTGGTTCTAAGATTTTTCCCTGTCAGCGGAATAATTGCCTATTCTGTATCCGGAGTAATTGACGGCAATGTACCCAAGATTATATACGGCTTGCTCTATTGTATTGCATTCTGGATACTTTACAGAATCGCAATTAATTTTATTAACAGTGACTATTACGAAGACGTCCTCAGAAGCACTGAAAACGCCTTCTCCGCCATTGCCGCAAGAAAAGAAGGTAAGGCCGCAGAAAATGCTCCCAGAAACGTTAAAACAGGTAAAATCGGCATAACCGCAGGTATGGGCGCTGCAGTTATTGCTGAAAAGCATAAAATCGAAAACCGCAGAAGCAAAGTATTTATACTTTCCGTTATGTCATTGGTTCAGATTGCCGTTTCGGTTATTACATGCTTTATATTCAGAGATGAGCCTGTTGCAGTTTTTGCTCTGAGCGTATATATTATGACTATGAGTATTGCCTCGGGCAGATGGGCAAAAGAATTATCCTATCCATATATCTACCTCATACCTGAGTCATCGTATAAAAAGCTGCTCTATATGATAAAAAGTGAAATTCCGTCATCAGTTATAGAGAGCATTCTTTGTTGCTTGCCGATTTATTTTATTTGCTATATCAGCCCGTCAGACACCATAGGAATGATTTTGGGCAGAATAAGCTTTTCCTTCCTTCTGATCAGTATAAATCTGCTGCTTCAGAAGATTTTCGGAGAATCGGACAAGAAAAAACTCCTGGTCATTTTCTACTTCCTGTTAATTATGATTTTTTCACTTCCCGGCATATTAACAGCGGTCCTCATTTATTCCTGTATGCCATTTTACCTTGGCATTGCACTTCTTTCAATGAGTGCAGTCAATACTGTAGTTGCACTCGTTCTTGCTTTCTGCTGCAGAAAAATTCTTGAGCACGTATAAACAAATAACGCAGAGAAGATAATCTTCTCTGCGTTATTTTCAGTTATCTTTATTCTCAGACTGCATTTCTCTGATTATTCCCGAAAGTCTTGTAACTCTTCCGATACCGTGCATCATAAGATTATGAAGCATTCTGGCAACATCGGAAGCAGGTCGTCTGTTTTCTTTGTTAAGCCACGACCATATTGTACTTGTAAGGCCTGCAGCAATAAACTCCATTACGTAAGTAACAAGCTCACTTGTGTTGTTGTGGTCAATGAATCTGCCCGTAAAGAGCACAAAAGCTTCTCCGAGACTGACCTTACCGTTATCGCTGAGAATAACAAGGAAGGTTTCTCTTTTGCTTTCAATATATTCAAGAACCTTTGTAAGAAAAGCAACCGTTGTGTAATCATTCTTATAAATACCGCTTATATCAGCAGCAATATCTTCAATAATATCATCATAGAGATCATACTGTGTGTTATAGTGGCGATAGAAAGTGCTTCTGTTAACATCTGCTTCCTCACAGATTTCCTTGATGCTGATGAGATGAATAGATTTGTTTTTCATAATATCTATGAGTGCATTTTTGAGAAGCATTTTCGTCATTCTTACTCTTCTGCCGTCGGGTTTATTTTCCATAATGTTCCTCCTGCTACAAATTTATATATTGTATTATACACAATCCCCCTGTAAATTGCAACACTATGTACAAAAAAAATCACCGAGACTAGTTGAAGGCATTTTGTTTTACAAAATTATGCACCTTATTTAAATATGTTTTTTATAAATTACCCTAAAAAATATTTGCCTTATAGTTGAGATTGTGATATTATAAATTAACTCTTGTTTACTTTGGAGGCGGATTTATGGATAAAAAACGTGATTCATTTGCCAGTCGTTGGGGCTTCATTATGGCCTGTATCGGTTCAGCAGTAGGTATGGGCAATATATGGCTCTTTCCCACCAGAGTTTCCCTTTTCGGTGGAGGAGCATTTCTGATTCCCTATTTTATTTTTGTTATACTTATCGGCTCAACAGGTGTTATAGGTGAAATGAGCTTCGGCAGATTAACGCGCTCAGGACCTATTGACGCCTTCGGCTATGCTATGGAAACCAAAGGTAAGAAAAAACTCGGCCAGGCTATCGGTGCTATACCTGCTATGGGATCACTGGCTCTTGCTATCGGCTATACTGTAGTTATGGGCTGGATACTTAAATATATGGTCGGCACATTCACAGGTGCAACCCTCTCCCACACCGACGTCAGCGGATTTGAAGGAGCCTTTGTGGGTATGGCTTCAACCTTCGGCAATAACATCTGGCAGATTGCTGCTCTTATTATAGCTTTTACTATTCTCGTTTTCGGAGTAGGCTCAGGTATAGAAAAAACCAACAAGATACTTATGCCCTTGTTCTTTTTACTTTTCTTAGGTCTTGGCATTTATATTGCTTTTCAGCCGGGTGCCGCAGATGGCTATAAGTATATTTTCACCGTCGATTTCTCAGCTCTTGCTGATATCAGAACCTGGATATATGCCCTCGGACAAGCCTTCTTCTCTCTTTCAATCGCAGGTAACGGTACACTCATTTACGGCTCATATCTCTCAGACAGTGAAGATATTCCCAAATCCGCAAGAAACGTTGCCTTTTTCGACACAATGGCAGCAATGCTCGCAGGTCTTGTAATTATACCTGCTATGGCTACAACAGGCGCACAGCTGAATCAGGGTGGCCCCGGACTTATGTTCATCTTTCTCCCTAACCTCTTCAAGGGAATGCCGGGAGGCAGCATCATCGCTATCGTATTCTTTATAGCAGTATTCTTTGCAGGTATCACCTCACTCATCAACCTCTATGAAACACCTATTGCTACACTTCAGGAGCGTCTCAGGCTCGGCAGAGTACCCGCCTGTCTCATTATCGGTGGAGCAGGTCTCGGCATTTCACTTCTTATTCAGGGCATCGTTTCAAACTGGATGGATATAGTATCAATATACATTTGCCCCCTCGGAGCAGGACTTGCAGGCATTATGTTCTTCTGGGTGCTTGGCAAAAAGTTCGTAGAAAAAGAAGTTAATAAAGCAAGAAGTAAGCCCCTCGGCAAGTGGTTCTATCCTCTTTGCAAATTTGTTTTCTGCGGTATATGCATCCTTGTACTTATCGCAGGAGCTCTTATGGGCGGTATCGGCTAAGAAAGGTATTGAAAATCAATGAAATACAACTATCATACACATACAAGCAGATGTTTCCACGCTAATGGCACGGACGAAGAATATGTCCTTGCCGCAATTGAAGCCGGCTTTGATGAGATCGGCTTTGCCGACCACACAGCCTGGAAGTTTGATTCAGACTTTGTATCTCATATGAGAATGCATGAAAGTGAGTTGGAAAATTACTGCAACAGCGTTAAAGCTCTCAGAGAGAAATACAAGACAAAAATCAGTATAAAGCTCGGTCTTGAGTGCGAATATTTCAGCAAGTATATTCCTTGGCTAAAAAGCATTATAAACAAATATGAGATTGACTACATCATCCTCGGTCATCACTTTGCCGGCGATGAAAATGGTGGAGCATATAACGGCTTTATAAATACACCTGAAGAGATTTATCGTTACCGTGACGATGTAACAGAAGCAATGGAAACGGGGCTTTTCTCCTATGTAGCACATCCGGATCTGTTTATGCGTGGCTATGATAAATTCGACGAGCACTGCAAAAAGGTTTCGGAAGATATCATAAAAACAGCTATCAGAACAGGCACTCCCCTCGAATATAATCTTCTGGGACTAAAGCACGGAATAAACGACGGCAAGGCCGGATATCCACATCCGGAATTCTGGAAAATAGCTGCAGAACTGAAGCCTGAAGCTCTTGTCGGCATAGATGCACATACCCCCTCTGATTATCTTGAGCACGAGCATTTAAAGCTCGGTTATGACGAATTAAAAAAACTCGGTCTAAAGCCCGTAGCTACAATAAAATTTTTCAGATAAACTCTGGCAGTACCACTTTGGTACTGCCAGTTTTCACATATTTCAAGCCTTATAATTTAACAGAGATATACTTTCTTAATACTACATATAATAGTTTTCACCATAAAAAAGCCTCCTGCGGCAGAATGTTTAAACTCTGTCACAGAAGGTTGCTTTTTACTTATTTATCATTATATTTTTGCCTTTATTGCTGCATTCACAGCCTCTCTCGTTCCGAGGAGCCATTCATCGCTATGAGGATAATCTCTGAATGTCAGATTATGTCTGCCGTTTTCTTCTATTATATCAAGACAGGTTTTCTTATCTGCCAGCTTTTCCAAGGTCTTGAGAGCTGCCATATCCTGCAAAGCATCGTAAAAGACCTTAAGTCTGAGTGAATGATAAGCTGTACCGTCCTCTGCCGGATATACAATATAGCTATCTCCTGACGGGAATTGCTTGCCGGCATCAGAAACCTCGAAAGGATTGATCAAACCTTTTGAAAGCTTCTTAAAATAAAAGTTGTAGCCCCACTGCAAAAAACCTTTGATGTCATATTTGAACATCTGGTAACCGATAATTCTTGTTCGGATTGAGTCATTGCAGAAAAATCTGTTTGCAACATTGTGATTATTCTGAGCACTACAGTAATAAACCCAGAGATTTTCTACCTTACCGATGAAGCTGTCGATATGATCATTTGCGGGAATGGGATTTGATACGACCTTCTTCTCATAGAATGAAAAATCTGAAAGTGCATCAACAATTTTATACCCTTCATATAATTTATGAATATGTGATGATGCCTTTCTGTAGGCGCGAAGGACTGATTTACTTGGCTCGTCACTTACATGAACAAGCACCTTATCCTTGAGATTTCTTCCTTCAAGATATTTCCTGAGTTCAACAGAAAGAGCCTCAAGGAAAGACTTATACTTTTTGGAGTTCGCTCTTGTTTCCCAACCGAAAATCTTTTTATATTCACCATCAACGGTTGCCACTATCTTCGGAGCGCGCCTTGCACCCCATTGGGTATAGAAATGAGCCAGCTCAAAATATTCAATTCCGCAGCGTTCTGCCATTTCAATCCACTTTGTAAGCTTATCAAAATTAAAGGAGTATTTTCCTTTATTAAGATATATATCTACAAGCTGAACAGTAGGCCTTTCCTTACCTTTTTGTGTATCAAGCGGAGGAGTGAAAATAGGAGTGAGAACACAGTTCATACCATATTCTGCAGCAGTTTTAAGGAAGTTTTCTGTTACTCTCCAATATTCATCTGAAAAAACATCAAAGCCATAGTAAGACATAAGACAGTCTGTATGGAACCAGCAGGTATAGACAAAATCATTGAAATCCAGTTCAGCATCTATAATTTCGATATCTATTTCAGCATTTTTATCATCAATAGTTAAATCGATTTTTTGCTTACCAACCTCATTAAGAGTACCATCAACCTCAAACCAGAGAACAGTCACGCCTTTTTTCAGATTAAGCTTACCGTCACAGGGCATAAGCAAATCAGGATAATATCCGCTTTCACTGAATCTGTAATAGCTGTCTGCCCCCTTTTTAGCCATAGGCAAATCCGACTTGATGTGTTCGACAGTATACATTCTCAGGCCTTCTATAGTGCCATTACAAATAATCTCCGCTTCACATTCTGCATCGGATTCTATTGCAAGCTGAAAGGATTTCTTTTCGTTTTTCAGCATAGAAAAGCCTTTATATTCTCTTTCGGGAATCTTATCACTATCGTAGATTTTTTCGAGTGAAGATAATATTTTAATTTTATTAATACTGCTCATTAGATTACCTCATTAAAACGGTGTATCCGATTATTTTGTATATTTTTCCTTGTATTTCGCAACTATAGCGTTCATCTCATCCATATGCTCTTCCATATCTGCAACAAGTCTGAACTGATTTCTTGCTCTGACGATGTTGTGCTCATCATATGTTGTTCTGAAATAAACATCACCCTCAAGGTAGTCTGTAAGGAATCTCATACCGCATTCGAAGGTCATAAGCTTAGCGCCGAAGGCAAGATTATCAAGCTCTGCATCATTGAGACTTTCCGCAGTTTCACTAAGGAAACCATCAGCAAAAACCTCAAAGAGCTGAAGGTCAATGCCTACCTTTGAAAGATCAGCTTCATCCTCTGCAGCTTTGTTTGCACCCGAACGGATACTGTCACCGAAATCATAAAGAGAAAGACCCGGCATAATTGTATCAAGATCAATTACACAGATGCTCTTATCTGTATTGATATCAAAAAGCACGTTGTTAAGCTTTGTGTCGTTATGGGTAACTCTCAGTGGTAATACACCTTCAGCAACAAGATCTGTAAGCTTATGAGTATCAGTCTTACGATCGTTTACAAATTTAATTTCCTCTTCGCATACAGCTTTTCTGCCTTTTACATCAGCATCAACTGCCTTAAGGAAGTTTTCATATCTTGCAGGAGTATAATGGAAATTCTTTATTGTTTCGTGAAGAGTTGCAGCAGGATAGCCGGCAAGAAGCTTCATAAATCTACCGAATGAGCGACCGGCATTTCTGAACGTATCTTCGTTTTTAGGCTTATTATATGTCAAGGCTTCATCAACATAAATATACATTCTCCAGGCACCATCATTTTCATCACGATAATAATAATTACCGTCTTTACAAGAAAGGAAATTAAGATTCTCTCTCTTATAATCGCCGCCTGCTTCTATGATTTTTTCAGTAAGATACTTAGTTACACCTACAATATTCTCCATAAGTTCATCAGGGTTCTTAAACACGAAGGTGTTGATTTTCTGAAGAATATACTTTTCTTTTTTATCGGTTTCAATAAGATATGTAGCATTGATAAGACCCGCTGTAATCTGATTGACACTTACAATGCTTCCGCCTCTTTCAAAAGCCTTAAATGCAGTAATAATTTCCTGATTAATCATTTTTAATTCTCCTTTGATTATAACAAAGTTTAATAAATTTGATTTATTATATCAAAATAATATGAATTATTCAATAACTAATACATAATAAAACCATATCTTTATAACAAAAACCGCCGAGGATTTCTCCCCGGCAGCATTAATTTACACTTAATTCTGCTGGATAAACTGAATAAGTGAAATAATAAGCTTAATAAGACTAATAACCATCGAAATATATTCAGCAATCTGAACTTCACGATCTGTGTCATCATCCGGAGCTTCATCTGCAATTTCAGTCTGGCAATTATCACAGATATTGTCACCGTCTTCGTCGGCGTGAGCGATCATTGTGCCTTCTGCTGTAATTGTCTCTGTCTCACCGCAACCGTTATCGCAAGCAGCTGTCTTTGTGCCGTCAGCAGTACAGGTTGCATCTTCGTTGTAGATATATTCAGTAAAGCTGTGTGTAAGAGCTTCAATTGTTTTTTCGTCTGTTTCGTTACAACCGTTGTCACAAGCAGCAACTTCCTTACCCTCAACACCGCAAGCAGGAGCATCAACTACTTCGTACTTTGTGAAGGTGTGTGTAAGAGCATCCACAGCAACAGTTTCTCTTGAAAGCTCAGCGTCGCATAAGTCGCAATATACTGCAAGCTCATAGCTTCCTTCAACTTCGCACTTGGGAGCAACCTCATTTTCCTTGACTGCATCAAGAGGCTTGTGCTTGAGTGCATCAATCGCTCTTTCGTCTGTTTCGTTACAGCCGTTATCACAAATAGCTACTTCCTTACCTGCTACGCCGCACTTTGCTTCTTCGGTCACTTCGTACTTTGTGAAAGAGTGTCTGAGAGCTTCGATTTCCTTTTCGTCTGTCTCGCCGCAGCCGTTGTCACAGTAAGCAACTTCCTTACCTGCTACACCGCACTTTGCTTCTTCTATTACTTCGTACTTTGTGAAAGAGTGTCTGAGAGCTTCAATTGCCTTTTCGTCTGTTTCGTTACAGCCGTTATCACAAGCAGCAACTTCCTTGCCTTCCTTACCACAAGCGGGAGCTTCAACTACTTCGTACTTTGTAAAGGAGTGCTTGAGAGCCGAATTTTCAACCTCTCTTGTAATCACATCACAGCAGAGAGTACAGGTTCCTGATTCAATAGCGTTAGCCTCGCACTTTGCAGGTGAGACCACTTCATATTCTTCAACATTATGAGTGCCGATAATGCATCGCTCAATAGCGGCGTACAATGCATCCATTTTTCTCTTGAGTTCTTCAATCTTATCTGCATTTTCTGCAAGTGTACCTGTAATAGTATCAGCGTATGCATAAAGCTCCACTAACTCTTCGTTTTTATTCTGCATCATTATTGAAACTATTCTATTGACAGCTTCTTCACCGTATTTTTCAGACATGATACGACCACATTCTTCATCGTATTCCTCGAGTATTACAGAACCTTCAGCAATGACAACCGTTCCGTCTTCGATAGCTTCATCAAGCTCTTCAACTGCATCCATAAGCTCTTCAGCATCTTTCTTGCTTGAAAGAGGATTCTTCTTCATTTCTGTAAGCTGAGCCTTGATATCTTCAAGCTCTGTCTTTGCTTCGTCAGTAAGGTTTACATCAGCAAGCTTTTCGTCAATTTCCGAAATTGCTTCGTCGATTTCGGTATAGTCAGCCTTAAGAGCTGTACCGTCCTTAAGACCTGCAAGGAGTGTTTCAAGCTGATTTTTGAAACCATATTCAGTCATAACTCTGTCATAGTCTGCCTGTGGATAATTCGGGTTGCCAAAGCTACCGCTATAGAAACCGTTAGGACCGTAGTAATAACCGACCATTGAGGGAATAATCTTATTAGGATCGTTATCAATAAGAGCCTTGATTTCGTCGAGGATTGCTGTCATAAAGGTCCAATCAGCCTTTTTCATTGTGCCGTTAGCAAGACCGGCTTCAATTGTAGCAATGATGCTGTTAAGACCGTCTGTCATTGAAGGAATTGCACCTTCAATTTCAGTATAAACCTGTGAATAAGCCGAATTCTTAATGTTGTTTAATGAGGCGGTGTAACTGTTCTTTGGATAATCAATAAGCTCATCACTGTTGATAAGAGCCTCAAGCTTTGCTGCGGTTTCATCAAAGGTCTTATAGCCTTCGTGGTCACGCTCTACTTCTTTAGTTTCAGTATTACCGCAAACCAGACAAGTGATTTCAACTGTACCCTTTTCCCATGTGCCGTCATCATTCTGTACAGGGCGTACAGTTATTACCTTATTCTGTTTGTTATGAGTACAAGCGGAGCCGCAGTTATCACATACACCCTCTGTAGCAACGGGATGGAAGCATTCATAGCCGCAGACATCACAAATGCTGTCTGTAAAGTTATGAGCACCGTTGTCACAGATTTTCTTAATCATTACGGTATATTCAAAGGGCTCACCGTTTTGTGTTTTTCTGTATTCAAAAAGCTCAAAATAATATGTTTTTCCTGCAGTAAGCTCAGCTTCAAAGGTTATTTCATTATATGCGGGATTTCCATATAAGAAGTTATTGTTGCTTCCGATAAAATCGAGATAATTAAAGATACTTTCCTCATAAACACATCCTTCGGGGTCTGCTCCGTCCGTTGTATCATAGGACCAGAAGTGATAGCTGCCGCTTACTTCGGGAGTAAATTTAACGAAATGTCTTTCTGTAACAGTGTGGGGTGTATCCAGTGCAATATCTACTGCTGCAATATAACCGCACTTACCGCAATAATCCCAACCGTATACAGTAATATCCTCGTGGGGACATTCATAACCGCAGTCACACTTGCCGTCTGTAAATGTGTGTTCAGCTTCTTCGCTTATCTCACCGCAGGAGCATTCTTTCCAGTGCTTTTCACTGTCGTTCTTCCACTCACCGCTGAAGTCACAGACGTGGAGAGCTGAGCCGCAGATTTCACATTCCGCGCCGGTCTGTCCCGGGTGCTTACATTCGTCACCGCATTCACATTTGCCGTCAACATAAGTGTGCTCACCTGTAGCAGGAATTTCTTCACCTGTGAGATATGCATTACATTCATCGCAGTAAAGACCTGCTGTGTGTCCTGCTTCGGTGCAGGTTGCTTCAGTGGCGTCCTTTTCTTCAAGTGCACCGCAATGAACATCAATTGTGTTAATTGCATCTTCAGAATTATCAGGCTTTGTGATTGCCTGCCACTGTTCTTCAGTACCTGTAAAATGTACTGTTTTCAGTTTATTACAATTTTGTATTACCGACCTGTCAATTGATGTAACCGTTCTGCCGATTACAAGGTTTTCGAGTGAGCCACAG
>JAZQUF010000193.1:0-2512 GCA_045631165.1 Acutalibacteraceae bacterium | reverse complement strand
GAGCATGATTATAAACTCGGCATTATAAGATATGCGGAAAATTACGACAAGTATTTCAAAGCAATGCTTGAAGAAAAAGGTTTCTGTTATGAGATGGTGACAGAATTTACTTATTCGCTGATAATGAGTGCTGACAATCCGCTTTCACAAAAAGAAACGATTACTTTTGATGACCTTGCAGATTACATTGAAATAGCACATGCTGACCCGTATGTACCTTCAATGCCGCTTTCAAAGGTGGTAAAGGAAGAACTTCCTGATAACATTGACCGTCGTATATTTATATTCGAAAGGGCGAGCCAGTTCGATTTGCTTTCAAACAATCCGGAAACATTTATGTGGGTATCCCCCGCACCTGAAAGTCTTCTGAAGAGATATAATCTTGTTCAGAAAAAATGTGTGGATAACAAAAAAATCTATAAGGATGTTCTGATTTATAAAAATGGTTACAAATTATCGAAACTTGACAGACAGTTCATCACGGAGCTGTGCGAAGCTAAAAGAAAATATCTGTAAATCTGATTTTTTTACCCGATCTCTTAATTGAGGTCGGGTTTTGTTTTTGCTATTCGATAAAGGTGTTATCGATAATGATAATACTGATTATATATTTTAAGAATTCCAAAAAGGCAAGAGTAGTGTTAAAATATTAACGATGTCAGACAAGGGAGGTTTTCTTGTGTGTAAAAACGGTATTTCAAAAGCAACACTCGGAAGAATACCGATGTATCTTGATTTGCTCAGGGACTTGCCGGAAGAACGATATGAACATATATCGGCAACAACCATAGCACGAAAGCTCTCGCTTGGCGAAGTTCAGGTCAGAAAGGACCTTGCATCAATCAGCGGTGCAGGAAAGCCGAAGCTTGGTTATCTTACATCAGAACTTATTGAAAATCTTGAAAACAGTCTTGGTTGCAACAACTACGCACTTGCGGTTTTAGTGGGTGCAGGAAAGCTCGGCAAGGCACTTCTTGATTACGATGAATTTGAAAAATTCGGTATTAAAATTGCAGCAGCTTTTGACAGCAACGATAAGGAAATAAGCATAACCGGAAAAATCAAAGTTAAGCCTATAAATGAGTTTGAAGATTTTTGCAAAGATAACAACATACAGCTTGGTATCATCACAGTCGGAGCAGGATCTGCTCAGGCGGTATGTGACAAAATGGTGAAATGCGGAATTACGGGAATACTTAATTTTGCACCGTGCAGTCCTCATGTGCCGGACGGGGTAGTCATTCAAAATGAAAATCTTGCGCTTTCATTGGCGCATTTGAAAAATCAGATAAACAAATAATTTATTTTCAGGAGGATACAAATGGAAACTAAAAATTACGCAATTGTAGATAGCGTTGAAACGCTTCAGGAAGCTATCGCTAAAACAAGAGAAGCACAGAAGAAGTTCGCTACCTACACTCAGGAGCAGGTTGACAAAATTTTCCTTGCAGCAGCTTCTGCAGCAACTAAGGCAAGAATCTCACTTGCTAAAATGGCAGTAGCAGAAACAGGAATGGGTATTGTTGAAGATAAGGTTATAAAAAATAACTATGCTTCAGAATATATTTACAATGCATACAAGGAAACAAAGACTTGCGGCATCATTGAAGAAGACAAGGCTTTCGGTATCAAAAAGGTAGCAGAGCCTATCGGTGTTGTGGCAGCGGTTATCCCGACAACAAACCCAACATCAACAGCAATCTTCAAGTGCTTACTTGCTCTTAAGACACGTAATGCAATTATCATTTCTCCTCATCCCAGAGCAAAGGGCTGTACAATTGCAGCAGCAAAGCTTGTTCTTGAAGCAGCAGTAGCAGCAGGCGCTCCTGAAGGAATCATCGACTGGATCGATGTTCCTTCACTCGAAATGACAAACACAGTTATGAAGGAAGCAGATATTATCCTTGCAACAGGCGGCCCTGGTATGGTTAAGGCTGCTTACTCAAGCGGTAAGCCGGCTCTCGGTGTTGGTGCAGGTAACACACCTGCTATCATCGATGACAGCGCAGACATCCTTCTTGCTGTTAACTCAATTATCCATTCAAAGACTTTCGATAACGGTATGATTTGTGCTTCAGAGCAGTCAGTTATCGTTCTTGAAAGCATTTACGATGCAGTGAAGTCTGAGTTTGCAGCACGCGGTTGCTACTTCCTTGATCCTGCAGAAACAGAAAAGGTAAGAAAGACAATTATCATCAACGGTGCTCTTAATGCGAAAATCGTTGGTCAGCCTGCAGCAAAAATTGCAGAGCTTTCAGGTGTAACAGTTCCGGAAGGAACAAAGATCCTTATCGGTGAAGTTGAAAGCGTTGATATCAGCGAAGAATTTGCTCACGAAAAGCTTTCTCCCGTGCTTGCAATGTACAAGGCGGAGTCATTTGAAGATGCTCTTCAGAAGGCAGAACACCTTGTTGCAGACGGCGGTTACGGTCACACTTCTTCTGTTTATCTCAATGAAGTTACAGAAACAGAAAAGCTCAACGAGTTTGCTGCTCGTATGAAGACTTGCCGT
>JAZQUF010000192.1:0-11430 GCA_045631165.1 Acutalibacteraceae bacterium | reverse complement strand
ACCCACATCTGAGCCGAGCTTTAATGCAAGAGCCTCATCTGAAAAGTCTGCATTTTCGGCTGTGTAGCTTCTATCGTACCAGAGAAGTGAAAGTGCATCTTCCTTGCCCTTTCCGTTTCTTTCGGTGTCAGTTGATGTGTTGGGTGTAAATACCCCTGCCACATCCCACATCTGATAGCAGGCAAGAAGAGAAGAATCATATTCCGAGGCGTACCAATGAAGAGCAGGAGTGAAGCACATTCTGTCTTTATTATCACCGAAGTTGAAAACACCTGTGGGTGTTGTGATATAAACAGGGAACTTACCAAGCTCCTTAAAGCCGTCAATTTCGCTCAGGCCGTAATCGGTACCAAGATAATTTTTTGAGGTTGCAACAAAGAAAACTATAGAGTTCATACCTGACTGGCTGTAACCGGGCCCCTCAGCATAAACACCGTCGGGAGTAAAGTTTGTGAAAGCTACGGGCATTGCTTCATAGCACATCTTCAGGAACTCTGACGCCTCATCGGGATAGTATGAGCTGAAAGTCATAGAGGCAATACCAATACCGCTGTAACAGATGCTGTTCCAGTTGTTTTTTGACCAGGTGAACCAATTTTTAAGATAGTTCTTTGACAGAGCAGGCTTTATAGCATACTCGTAGGTTGTTGCAGCAAGATAGTCTTTTTGCTCAGCGGTCAGATAATCGTAAAACCAGTCATAACCTATTGACACTGCAAGAGCCATCTCTGCCGTTGCAAGAAAATGAGAAGTGCACCAATCGTCATAGCTGCATACATTTTCGAGCTCTTCCCAGGCTCTGTCAGCATATTTCTTTTCGCCTGTTATCTGCCAAGCATAGCCGAGTATAACCATACGACTGATAACCTCACGGGAAATAGGCAGAATGCTGTCTTCCTCATCGAGGACATATTCCATAACAGGATAAATGCTTCTGTCGAGAAGCCCGTCAGCATTAGCGATTACACTGTTGCTGAGCGCCTGAGTGTATTCGGTAAAATTACCGCTGTTATATTCGTCTCTTGCATAATCGAAGTTTTCCTTTTTTGCAAGAACAAAGGGATGAACATCCTCTGCTTCAGCAAGAGCTTTTTTGAGCTCTTTTTTTGTTACGGCACCCATATTGAAATCAAGGTCGATATACTCAATGCCCACATCCATCATATCGGGAATGACATCAAGATAAGGCAGTGCTATATGAAGAGGTGATGCCGATAAAATCATAGTTAAAACTGAAAGCAAGGCTATCAGCGATTTAAGAATAAACATCCTGATACCCTCCTTATACTATACCCTTGATAGCAGGGTATAGCTTTCTCCATTTCAGATATTTTTCTTCGTATTTATCTGTAAGCTCCTTCTCAGGCGTAACGGTTTCGGCTGTTTTGTAAACCTTATTTTCAAGGTCTGCGTATTCATCAGCGGTCATTACGCCCTTTGCCGCAAGCAGTGCCGCACCGAGAGAGGCGCCCTCCTGATTTTCGGGAATACAAAGCTCTATACCGAGGACATTTGCAATAATCTTAAGCCAGAGCTTATTTTTTGTACCGCCACCGCAGACATTTGATTTTTTAATATCAATACCCATATTACGGATGATATCGATATTATGTCTCAGCGCAAAGGCAACACCCTCAAGCACCGCAAGGCTCATATCGTCCTTGTCTGTGTCAAGGCTCATTCCGTAAAACATACCTCTTACATCCGTATCGTTAAGAGGTGAACGCTCACCCATAAGATAAGGCAGAAACAAACAGTCATTTTCACCGAGTCTGCCTTCTTTTGAGAGCACTTTGTCATAGTCGTCACTCAGGATTTTTTCAACCCACCAGTTACAGCACACAGCCGCAGAAAGCATACAAGCCATCTGATGATAATTGCGACTCGCCGAACAGAAAGAGTGAATTGCACTGTTTCTGTCAAGGCTGAATTTATCGCTGACAGTAAAGATTGTACCGCTTGTACCGAGAGAAATGTTGCAGTCACCATCTTTTACTGTGCCTGTGCCGATAGCTGCAGCAGCATTGTCACCTGCACCGATGATGATTTTCACTTCACCGAGACCGAGCTCTTTGGCAAGGTCAGCTTTAAGTACACCTGCACATCCGTCACTTTCAAGCACTCTCGGAAGCCACTCTTCCTTTATGCCGTACTCCTCGAGAATATTCTTTGCCCAACTGCGGTTTTCCACATCAAAGTAAAGGGTACCTGAAGCATCGGAAACATCTGTGCAGAAGTCACCCGAAAGCATATAAGCAACATAATCCTTGGGAAGCATAACCTTACTGATTGCACCATAATTATCGGGCTCGTTTTCCTTTACCCATAAAAGCTTAGGCAGAGTAAAGCCTGCAAAAGCAATGTTTGCTGTATTGTCAAGAAGAAAATCCTTATTTTCGTTGAGCTTATCTGTCTGAGGCTGACTTCTCGAATCGTTCCATAAAAGAGCAGGTCGGATAACCTTATCATTTTCGTCGAGCATAACGAGTCCGTGCATCTGACCTGAAAATGAGAATGAGCGTACACTTTCTCTGTCAATGTCCTTTAAGAGTTCTTTAAGTGAAGCAATGGTCTGATTATACCAATCCTCGGGATTCTGCTCACTCCAGCCGTTATGAGGGAAATATAAGGGATATTCCTTAGTGACGGAGGACACAACCTCGCCGTCACCGCTTAAAAGCAGAGTTTTGACCGAAGAAGTGCCAAGGTCAATACCAACATAATAGTTCATAATCCACCTCTCAGAAAAGAATCTGATTTACTATGCTTTCGAGGAATTCCTGTCTGCCGCTTCTTACATTATCAACATTGCCCATATTCTCGGCGTAAGCTGAAAGCTCTTCGAGAGAAGCCTCACCGCTTAAAATCTTTTCACCGATACCCTCATTGAATGAAGCATATTTTTCATTAATAAAGCTGTCAATTCTGCCGTCTTCGATAATAGCAGCAGCTTTCATAAGACCGAGAGCAAAGGTATCCATACCGAGAATAAATGCATAGAACATATCTTCAGCAGTATTACTCGGTCTGCGGTTTTTAGCATCGAAGTTCAGACCGCCTGTAAGACCGCCTGCCTTGAGCACCTCATACATACACATAGTAGCTTCATAAACATCAAAGGGGAATTCGTCTGTATCCCAGCCTAAAAGCAAGTCGCCCTGATTTGCGTCGATTGAGCCGAGCATACCGTTGATAGCAGAAATGCGAAGCTCGTGCTGGAAGGTATGTCCTGCAAGTGTTGCGTGGTTAGCTTCAATGTTCATCTTGAAATCTTTATCAAGACCGTACTGACGAAGGAAGCCGATAGCAGTTGCGGCATCAAAATCGTACTGATGCTTCATAGGCTCCTTGGGCTTGGGTTCGATGTAGAAGTCTCCTGTGAAGCCTATCTTTCTGCCGTATTCAACAGCCATTTTCATAAGACGGGCAATATTATCCTGTTCAAATTTTACATCGGTATTGAGAAGACTTTCATAACCCTCTCTGCCACCCCAGAAAACATAACCTTTACCGCCGAGCTTAACTGTGATATCAAGAGCCTTTTTAATCTGAGCCGCAGCAAAGCAGTAAACATCCGCACTGTTGGTACTGCCTGCACCGTTCATAAATCTGGGGTTGGAGAACATATTTGCAGTACCCCATAAGCATTTGATGCCTGTCTCCTGCATTTTCACAAGTATGTAATCGGAAATTTCGTCAAGTCTGCGATTAGTTTCTTTGATGTCATCTGCCTCGGGTACAATATCGACATCGTGGAAGCAGAAGTATTTGATACCCAGCTTGCTCATAAACTCAAAGCCTGCATCAACCTTAGCTTTAGCATGCTCCATTGTGCCTTTTTCGGCTCCGAAGCTTTTATCAGCTGTGTCTCTGCCGAACATATCAGTACCTGCAGCGCAGAGATTATGCCACCAAGCCATAGCAAAGGGCAGATGCTCGCTCATTTTTTTGCCGAGCACAACCTTATCAGCATCATAAAATTTAAATGCAAACGGATTTTTGCTGTCTCTTCCTTCATATTTTACCTTGTCAATAAAACTAAAATATTCCATACTAATTTTCTCCTTTTTTCGGTTTTATTACCAATTTGATTATATCATATATTTTATTCCCTTTTCAACCTAAAAGTGAAAAACCTTCCTTATTATGCAAATTAGCGTACAAGGCAGAGAGGTCTGTTTTCTTATTTTTTACAGCTTAAATTTTCTTTTCACCATATCAATAAACTGTGATGTGGTCTTGCCTGTCAGAGATATTACTCCAGTTGCAAGCTTGCCCACAAAAAGCGGAATACCTACAGAAGCTATATTATTCTGCAAAAACTCATCGGTAAAACGATCATCATAAGTCTTCGGTACAATATCACAGGTCTTCATATACCACAGAAGAAGCTCTTCTTTCATTTCTGTGATAATTTCTTTGTACTTTTCATCGTCAATACGATTGACACTTTCACCCTCACAAAGCACATAAAACTCATCCTTTTCGTAGAGTCTCATTACGTACTTATAATCTTTGGAGCGAATCATAGCCGCCTTTGTGTGAGTACCATCCTCTTTCATCTGTAAAAGAAGTCTTGGTGAATATTCGGCATCCTCGTTTATGAAAAGATTGCTTTCGGAGCAGTGGGATTCACCCATAAGTCTGCCACCCTCACAGAAAACATAATCCTTATGCGTAGTGTTTTTATCTTTCATAGTCGGGAGAAGACTTTCGGAAAAGCTCTGTCTTTCGCACTTGATACCTGCAAGGTCATAAACTGTTGCACACAAATCTGCAAGCTCGGCAAGGTTATCATTTATACCTTTATCAATGCCGATATTCTTCGGCGGCTTGATAATGAAGGGGACATTTGTAAGACAGTCAGGGAAGCAGTTCTGACATTTTTCTACTATGCCGTAATCGGTAGTGTAATCACCATGGTCTGAGAGGACAATTATGGCAGTATTATCATAGATACCCTCGTCTTTAAGTGCGCTGATGAGTCTTCCTACTTGGTCATCAACCTTGGCACACATAGCAAGATATGTACGCCTTATCTCTTTGAGTCTGTCCTCACTCCATTCGGATATACCCAAGGCTTCCATAAGACCTTTCTCCATAAGTGGCTTTCCGTCGCTGTCTTCAATGTTAGGTATACGCTCTTGAAGTTTGGTTTCATCAATCATATTATAATATTTTTCCTCGATCTGATATGGCGGATGGGGAAAATTCAGGCCCACAAACATAAAGAAAGGCTTTTTCTTTGGTCTTTTCTTTATCTGTCTTACAGCAGAATCAATGCAAAGGTCATCGATATTTTTTATCTCTCTGCCTTTTTTGTTTTCGGGGATTATGCCGTCAAAAAAGGAGAAGAAGGTGTCACTACCCTTTTCGCCTCTGCCTGATTTTACAACAGTAGCGGGCGTTTTCACGTGGGAGAACATCAGGTATTTATCAATAAGCTCTCTGTGGTATTTTTTCAGCTGACCTGCCATTAAATCTCCACGGGTGGAGGATACTGTATAATAGCCCGCCTCTTTCATATCAGAAAAGATATTGCCCTCATCCTCGTGAAGAAGATATGACATTGTTCTGTGCCCCTTTGTGTGAGGATAAAGACCCGTCATAAAAGAGCAACGGCTCGGCACACAGACGGGATTCTGACAAAAGGCATTTTTGAAGCTGACTCCGTCAAAACCGAGATTATCAAGGTTGGGTGTATAGGAGGCTTCATTACCAAGATGATGAAGAGCATCAGCTCTCATCTGATCGGGATTTATGATTAAAATGTTAGGCTTGCCTGACATAAAGTCACCACCTTAAATTACATCGTTTTTATCTTTATAGCATATTTTGGGGATATTTGCAAGATTGGTTAGATTTTAAGAAATTTACCTATACTAAATATAAGAAAAAGCGATGCGCATACAGTTGCATCGCTCTTTTGATTATGCTATTAATTCTTTTAAGCCATGAGAACTTTCATCTTTAAAGTAATCGTACCCTTTTCGATTAATCAGATTTTTTGTATCCCCTTGTGTCATATCGGACTCTCCGAAGGTTGATGCTCTGCATTCGTTGCTATTTAACCGTAAAAGTTACATATAATAAGACACATTAAAGAAATAATGCTCCTTTTTAATATAACCTTCATAAAGCTCACCCAGCCATAAAATATAACATTACACTATTTTTAAAATATTATGCAATTTGCGATATGCTTGTAAATGAAAATTATGGGGTATATAAAGCAAAAACCGACCTCTTTTCAGAGATCGGTTCAGATGTTTTTATTTGTCTAAGCTCTTCATTGTGGGGAATTTTTTCGATACTTTATAAATGTTCTCGTATCTTCTCAAATCCTTTGGCTTATTGATGATATGAGAACATATCTTTTTATTTCTTGTTATAACTTTGCGATGAAACGTCGTAAATTTTGTCGTAAAATCAGCACAGGATTTTTAGTTCCTGTGCTGTTGATGTTTGATTTTTTTATGCGACAGTAACAATATTTGATGTGTTACTGATTGTCTGTGTTGAGAGAAGGCTTTTCTTTGCATAATGCTTACAGGTTACTCTGTACTGATAGCCTGATGCTACAGCAAGCATTGTATCCAGATTGGCATTCAAAGCATCACAATAGATATTGCCGTATTCGTAATAATCCTCCCAATCATAGGAACTGGATTTTCTTCTCTGAACAGTCAGATCCTTAAAACCACTTTTTACAACCTCAGTTGAACCGTAGGTCTGACCGACAATATGAAGTGTAGTACCACTTTTTTCAATAGCTAATCTGTATGCCTGAATAAGCCCTGTAGCACGAGCAGAGTCACCGATAGTTGCTGATTCCATAACATTAGAAGTTATACTGAAATCAATTACATAGGGGACGAAAGCGTCATCCTCTGCTGCACCTACTTCCACAGCAAAAAAAGAAAGCATTAAAGCAACACAAAGAAATAATGAAAAATACCTTTTCATAAATTTATTATTCTCCCTTATTTAAAGTCTTTATAATTTTAAAAAGCTCAGAATAAGGCGCATTGACTTGTATACGGCAACGTATATTTTCACATAAGAACTCAACTGCTGAATCACCGTTATCAAAATCAAAAACATACATATCAAAGTCACCGACTTTTTCAGTACGGACATTTTCCATTTTTTCATATTCAAAAGGATGTTGAGAAACAGAAAAACTATGTATTGTAAAATAGAACATAAATGTATTATCAGACACATGAAATGATACCTGATTTGTAAACTCATTACTACAATATTCAGGAACACTTGCTTTATATTCGTCTGACTTTACTATAAACTCTTCAGGAAATAATATATCTTCATATCCGTGAGCTTCTAAATCAGTAAGTAATGCATCTACCGATATATACTTTTCTTTTTCTTCACCAAAAAACACTATCTGAATAGTATCCTTTGCAAAAGAAACAAAACCGTTTTCAATACTTATGTCGTGATTACTGCCCACAACAAAAAGACATGATACCGATAAAATTGAACGCAACGCTGCTATGAAGAGCACCCTGAATGTTACTTTCTTCTTTGTATTTGTTTTTACGGTTTTAGTCTGTTCTTCAGGATGTGTTATTTTGAGTATTTTTTCTATACCTGTGTTGACTTCCTCGTCCGAGGGGGCGGGTACATCCTGTATAAGTGAATCGATGAAATCTGTCAGATCTTTCGATGAACTATCGATATTCTTTTTAGCCTCTTCCTTATTCTGATGGTAAAATTTAAAATCTTCTGACTCAAGATTTATATTATTATCAACGGCCTCGGCACTTTTGCCGAAAACCTGATTTTCCTCTTCCAAAATAAACCACCCTTCCTTTTGGTAAGTTTCGCTCTTCGTACATATATCTCCGAAAAGCAAAAACGTAACAAAAAAATTTAATAAAACAATATTTCTTTCATTATATCTCTGCATTTTTCTATCAAACGCTTTTTTCTCATAGAACAAGCGTGAGGCTCCAAGCCTAACAATTTAGATATTTCACCTGTTTTGACTGTGCCGTAACTGTATAGATCAAAAAGCTCTTTTTCTCTGTCAGACAGACGGCTATAAACCTCTTTTATGTGTCTTTCTCCGTAATAGGAAACCATATCTTCTTCAAAGCTTGTGAACTTACGGGAGGCTTCAAGTAAGGCTTCATCAAAAATGCACTCTTTATTTGTTTTTATGTATCGCTTTTTATATTCACGTAAAATCATATTATGCGCCGTTCTTAATAGCCACGTTTTTATATGCTCTTCATCTATAAGGTGACCTTTTTTACTGAATACAACAAAGGTTTCTTGTGTGGCATCCTCTGCATCTTCCTTGTTAGACAAGAAATACATACAATATTTGTATATTGGAACATAATACTCTTTACAGTATGCTTCAACTTCCTCTTTGCTCAGCAAAATCTCACCTCCATTACATATTTTTTAAATAATCATTAATAGGTAATTTATATCATAAAAGGCAAAAATTGTCAATAAATGTTAGCTTTTGAACATTTAAATTCATCTACCTTTCTTCGTTGATATCTATAAAAATAACAGGACAGCAAATTTGCCGTCCTGCTTCGCTATATCACATATTTATCTGTCGTAAAATCAGCATATCTTTATTTTACCCGCAAGTCCTGCAAATGACTCCTTTTTCTTTTCTTTGGTCGCTTCATTGTAAATATCCATTTTGGTCGTTATGTCAGCATGTCCCATAATCTCCTGAATGATTTTAATATTGGTTTCATTCTCACAGAATCTTGTGCAGAAGGTGTGGCGAAGATTGTGAACCGAAAAGTGAGGTATTATAAGCGGATCTCTACCCTCTTGTTCGGCAAGCATCTTCTCTTGCTTATTATGCTCTTTCACAATGCGGTCAATCACTCTGTTTATACCCATAGGAGAATGAACATTGCCGAATCTGTTTTTAAAGATAAAGCCTAAATATCCGTCAATGACTGTTTCATTGAAGCCTTCAATCTCCTGATACTCTCGTTCTTTCATAAGAGCCTCTCTGACCTCGCATAACATTGACACAACTCTCTCACCTGATTTGGTTTTAGGTGTAGTGATGTGATACTCACACCTGCCGCTATCCTGCTGTCTGTATATAAGATTGTGATTGATGCTGATGATACCGTCGTCGAAATCACAATCCTCCCATCGAAGACCGATAATCTCCCCAACACGGCAACCCGTACCCAAGAAAACCGTAAACAAAGGAAGCCACCTTCTATACATATACGAGCCGGAAATGAAATTAACGAATGCCTCTTGTTCAGCAACCGTAAGTGCGTGTCTCTTGTTTTTCTCCCAGTTGTGACTCTTTTTAATTTCAGCCATCACTCCATCAGAGGGATTAACACGGATATATCCATCCCTCACCGCCATGGAGAAAACGGGATGCAGAATGGTATTTATATTCTCAATGCTATTGGGTTTAAATCCTCGCTCTCTGATAAGAGAAACATAGAATTTCTTGATATCACTGTATTTTATTGAGGATATGTTCTTTAAGCCTAAATCATCTGCCACATATTTGGTGTACATATACTTATAATTGGTACGGGTAGACTGTTTCAATTCATACTTCATATCGATATATGTCTGCCAAAAATCATTCAGGGTAATGCGTTTTGATTCGTGAGAATTGATTTCGTCTTCAATATCACGCTGAATCTGCTTTTCCATTTCACGTAGACTCATCTCACATCTTTTACCCGCAGGCACTTTATCTGTATCAACAAGCTTCCAACTGTAAGCTGAGTGTCGGCCACCTTTAGCATCCACATATTTATATTCATACTTGCCGTCTTTTCTTTGGCTTTCACCATTCCATAACAGTCTGCCTTTTTTATCACGTCTTTTTTCTGACATATTTAAACCTCCTTATTAATAACAGCCGTAACATAGCAACTACAATTTACTACATCACGGCTATAAAGACAAATGTGTGAATTTTAGATAAAACTTAATTTATCAATATGCTTTTCGAAAAGCTTTCGCTTAATCTGTGCTCTGTTACCATTCCACAGAATGAACTCTGCAAACTTATCTTTATTGATAATACTGCGGAGTTTGTTTTCGCCTATGCGGAAATACTCGGCTGCTTCTTCGATTGACAAAGTGGATTTCTCCCATACGGGAATCTCACATTCACCGCAAGTGCTGTTAAGCACAGTTGTAAAAGATTCTATTATAAATCCGTACAGTAAATATAATTTATACATCTCATCACCTCGCATCTCTATTTCGCTGTCGCTGAAGATACCTGTAATAATGCTCACAAGCCTTCATAACAAAGTTTTCAAGGTCACTTTCTTTTACCTTCGGAGCAACTGTCTGTAACTTCTCTACTGAGAATTTTATTGTTGGCTTCTGATTTGCTTTCGGCTCAGTCATAATCTCAAACAGATTGTCCGTATCAAGAGAGCCTTGTTCTGATAGTTTTCTAATTCGCTGTGCTTGTGAAAGAGATGGTGTTATCTCATCCGTTTCATAAGTTTCAAGTACCATCTGCTGTTCTGCGGGCGGTAAATATGAAAGCTCAACTGCAGGACGGAATGCCATTCTGCCACTGTCAACAAGGTCAAGAAGTGGCTTTTCGAGGTTAGTCAAGCGGATATACTGCCTGATAGTTTCTCTGTTGTCTTCGCTTTCGTTAGCAAGCTTCTGAATTGATGTTTCTGACTTCTGCAACATTGTTGCAGAAGTTGCATCTGTCTCTAAATCACTTCTGTACCCCTGCCTTTTCATAGCATCAAGTTTCATTTTGTATGCAGCAGCTTTTTCGCTTGGCAGAATTTGCTCTCTGTGACAAAGGTTAGCATCAATCATAGCTATGATTGCATCATCCCTTGAAAGATTAAGCACTCTGACGGAAACAGAGGTGATGCCTAAATTTTTGCACGCTTTCCATCTGCGATAGCCGGAGATGATTTCAAACTTTCCGCTTTTGGTATCATCGGGCTTGCGGACGGTAATAGGTTCAAGAACACCGAACTTTTTAATGCTTTCGGTTAAATCTATCATAGCCTTGTCATTAACAACTTTAAAGGGTGACTCGGTGAGAGGAGTGAGTGTATCAGTGAATACGCTCATGGTTGTTACTAAATTTTCAAAATTTTTATTCATATAAAAAATCCTTTCATAATAAAAATTGCGCCTCATCGGCTGCGTTCAAGTTTTCGTATTTTATTAATTTCCGCCTGATGCTCTTTTTGTAAGAGCTCATATAGATGCGGAGATTTTTGGAGAATATCTTCCGCCTGTTTGAGTTTCTTTCTCAATGGCGTGATTTCTTCTGTTATCTCCTTACGAAGGGCTTTGTACCTCTCTTTATCTTCGAGAGTGGTTGCTCTGCGTTTTTTGTTATCTGCCTTGCTTCGCTTTTCTTCAAGCTCGGCAATTTTCAGTTGTGTTTCTTCAATG
>JAZQUF010000191.1:0-5934 GCA_045631165.1 Acutalibacteraceae bacterium | reverse complement strand
AGCCGAGACCTTGAACCCGTACGAGCTGCCCCACGCCCTCTTGCGGTCCCCAAAGTTTCTTTGTGCCTTGGGGCGGCACAGAAACTTTGACCGCTGCGCCATCATCACCTCGCTGTATCGTCCACAGGACGCGCTTCGGTGATGATGCCCCTCAAACAGTTTGAGGGTCGTGTTATCATAAAAACAAAAAAACCAGATCTTTCGATCTGGTCTGGTGCGAGAGACGGGACTTGAACCCGTACGAGCTGCCCCACACGCCCCTCAAACGTGCGCGTCTGCCGATTCCGCCACTCTCGCATATTTACTTCACTCTCTCGAGTGCTCATACACTATACCACTTTCAAATCTGTTTGTCAATACTTTTTTTAAGATTTTTTTATTTTATTTTTACCTGTATTTTGCTTTCAACCTATTGATTTTTGTTTTTGCCTGTGATATAATACCGCAGACAAAAAACGAGACGGAGGATAAAAGTAATGTGCGTGATGATTCAGACTCAGATTCAGTGCCGTTGCTATGATTCTTTTTCCTTCTCTTACGTATATAATATTTTTGATTTTTGCGAGTGACTTTTTTGTTACTCGTAATTTTTTTATCCAATTTTTATGCAAACTTTATTGATTTATATTAATATATATTGTATAATTACCTAATAAAGGTTATTCTGTAATTTATTTGTGATAACCGTAGTCACAAAAGGAGATAGATACTAATGAAACATTTACTCAAATTAATGGACTGGTCAACTGAAGAAATTCTCAGTACTCTCGATCTTGCTGACAGACTTAAGGAAGAAAAGAAAAAGGGTATCAGACATCCTATTCTCGAGGGCAAAACTCTCGGTATGATTTTTGAAAAGTCATCCACAAGAACAAGAGTTTCTTTCGAGGTTGGTATGCACGAGCTCGGAGGACAGGCTTTGTTTCTTTCTTCAAAGGAGCTTCAGATCGGCAGAGGTGAACCTGTTGAAGATACAGCGAGAGTTCTCTCACGCTTTCTTGATGGTATTATGATAAGAACTTTTGAACAGAAAGAGGTTGAAGCTCTTGCTGAATATGGCTCAATTCCTATAATCAACGGTCTTACCGATTATTGTCATCCTTGTCAGGTGCTTGCTGACCTTCAGACCATCCGTGAATATAAAGGCGACCTTGAAGGTAAGAAGCTCTGCTATATCGGTGATGGTAACAATATGGCTAACAGTCTTATTGTGGGTGGTATCAAGACCGGTATGAAGGTTGCAATAGCATGTCCTAAGGATTATCAGCCTGATGCTGAAATAATGAAGTGGGCTTCAGAAAACGGTGACTTCCTTTGTACTGATAATATTCTTGAGGCTGCTGCAGGCTCAGATGTTCTTTATACTGACGTATGGGCATCAATGGGTCAGGAAGGCGAAGCAGAAGAGAGAAAGAAAATCTTCAAGGATTATCAGATTAATGACAGCGTAGTTGCTGTGTCAAATGAAGGTGTTATGGTACTTCACTGTTTGCCTGCACATCGTGAAGAAGAAATCACAGCAAAAGTATTTGAAGAGCACGCAAATGAAATCTTCGATGAAGCTGAAAACAGACTTCACGCTCAGAAGGCTGTACTCGTAAAGTGTATGATTGATTGATAAATAAAGTTTAAACTGAAAGAATATGTGTGAAAGGAAACTTCATCCTGTGATGAAGAAAGGTGCATTTGATGAAAAAGCGTTATTTGATACTCAGTGACGGTACAGTATTCGAGGGTTATGCTTTCGGTGCTGACAAAGCTGCAATCGGTGAGCTTATTTTTAATACTAATGTTGTTGGCTACATCGAAACTCTCACAGACCCAACCTATTACGGACAGATTGTTGCCCAGACATTCCCGATGATAGGCAACTATGGTATCATCGAGTCCGACTTTATCGGTGAATCAAAGCTTCAGGGTTACGTTGTAAGAGAATGGTGTAAGGCTCCCGCTAACTTCAGATGTGAATACGATATTGATAAATTCCTTAAGGATAAGGATATTCCCGGTATCTATGGCGTGGATACAAGAGAGCTTACAAGTATTATCCGTGAGAACGGCTGTATGAATGCTATTATCTGCGACAAAGTACCCGAAAATCTTGACGAAGTAAAGAACTATAAAATTGTAAATGCTGTTGAAAATACAGGCAGCAAGGAAGTAAGTGTATATCTTCCTAAGACTGAAATCAAAAAGCACGTTGCTATAATTGATCTTGGTTCAAGCAAGAATCTCGAGGTAACTCTTATGGATAAGGGTTACAAGGTAACGGTTGTTCCTTATAACTTCAAGGCTTCCGATGTGCTCGCACTTGGTGCTGATGCTGTAATTCTTACAGAGGGCCCGGGTGATCCGAAGGAAAACGGTGCAATCATTGAAGAAATCAAGGCTCTTTTCGGAAAGCTTCCTATGTTTGGTATGGGCCTTGGCCATCAGCTTATGGCTCTCGCACAGGGCGCTGATACCTATAAGCTTTCTTACGGTCACCACGGTTCAAATCAGCCTGTAAAGATTGTTGGTACACCGAGATCACTCATCGTATCACAGAACCACGGTTACGCTGTTTGCAAAGACAGCATCAAGAACGGCGAAATCAGCTACAGCAATGTGAATGATGGTACTGTTGAGGGTATCGCATACAAGGCTGAAAAAGCTTATTCAGTACAGTTCGAACCCACAGATGAAATCATCGCTGAATTTTTAAAGGAAATGGAGGAGTAAACAATGCCGCTTAATAAAGATATCAAGAAAGTTCTCGTTATCGGTTCAGGTCCTATCGTTATCGGTCAGGCAGCTGAATTTGACTATGCAGGAGCTCAGGCTTGCCGCGTACTTAAGCAGGAAGGCATGGATGTTGTACTCGTTAACTCCAACCCTGCTACAATTATGACAGATAAGGCTCTCGCAGATGAAATCTACCTTGAGCCTCTTACAACAGAAACACTTAAGAGAATTATCAAGCTTGAAAAGCCCGACTCACTTCTTGCAGGTCTCGGCGGTCAGGTTGGTCTTACTCTTTCAATGCAGCTCTGGAAGGAAGGCTTCCTTCAGGAAAACGGTGTAAAACTTATCGGTACTGACGTTGAAGCTATTGACAAGTCTGAAGACAGACAGCTTTTCCGTGACACAATGGAAAGCATCAATCAGCCCTGCATTCCCTCAGAAATTTCATACGATATCGAAACCTCACTTCAGATTGCAAAACAGATCGGTTATCCCGTAATCGTTCGTCCCGCTTTCACCCTCGGTGGTGCAGGTGGCGGTGTTGCATATAACGAAGATGAGCTTCGCATCATTGCAAAGACAGGTCTTGATGCTTCACCTATCACACAGATTCTTGTTGAAAAATACATCAAGGGCTGGAAAGAAATCGAATTTGAAACAATGCGCGACTCAGCAGGTAACACAATCGCTATCTGCTCAATGGAAAACTTCGACCCCGTTGGTGTTCATACAGGTGACAGTATTGTTGTGGCTCCTGCAGTTTCACTTTCAAGCAAGGAATTCAATATGCTCAAGAAAGCAGCTCTTGACATCGTAAGTGCTCTTAAGATTGTCGGTGGCTGTAACTGTCAGTTTGCTCTTAATCCCGATTCATTTGAATATGCAGTTATCGAGGTTAACCCCCGAGTTTCACGTTCATCAGCTCTTGCTTCAAAGGCAACCGGTTATCCCATCGCTAAGATGACAACAAAGCTCGCTCTCGGCTATAACCTTGACGAAATAAAGAACGATATCACAGGCGAAACAAGCGCTTGCTTCGAGCCCTCAGTAGACTACATTGTTTGTAAGTTCCCCAAGTGGCCCTTTGATAAGTTTATCGGTTCAAGCCGTAAGCTTGGTACACAGATGAAGGCTACCGGTGAGGTTATGTCCATCGGTCAGAGCTTCGAAGAAGCGATTATGAAGGCTATACGCGGTGCAGAGATTTCACTTGACAGTCTCAATGCGGCTCCTATCAGCGATAAGCCTATCCTTGAAAGACTTGAAGAGCAGGATGACAGAAGAATCTTCACTATCTTCGAAGCTATCAAGGCCGGTATCAGCACAGATACAATCAACGAAATTACAAGAGTTGACAAGTGGTTTATCGAAAAGCTCCGCAATCTTGCTGATTTTGAAAACGAAATTCAGGGCAAGGAAATTGACGAAGATACCTACAACAGAGCAAAGAAGCTCGGTTATACCGATAAGACTCTTCGTAAGTTCTGCACATTCCCTGATTCATTCCATAAGGCTGCAAGCTATAAGATGGTTGATACCTGTGGCGCAGAATATAAGGCAACCACACCTTATTTCTATTCATCATACGACAAGGCCTGCGAATCAAGACGCTTCCAGCGTTCAGGTAAGGATGTTGTAATGGTGCTCGGTTCAGGTCCCATCCGTATCGGTCAGGGTATCGAATTCGACTATTCAAGCGTACACTGTGTATGGACTCTTAAAGAGCTTGGCTATGATGTTGTTATCGTAAACAACAACCCCGAAACTGTTTCAACAGACTATGATACAGCAGACAGACTTTACTTTGAGCCTCTTTGCGAAGAAGATGTAATGAACATCATCGAGGTTGAAAAGCCTATCGGTGTTGTTGTTGCATTCGGCGGTCAGACAGCTATCAAGCTTACAAAATTCCTTGATGACAACGGAATCAAAATTCTCGGCACATCACAGGAAGGTATTGATACAGCTGAAGACAGAGAAAAGTTTGACGCTCTTCTCGAAAAATATGGCTTTATGAGACCCAAGGGTTGCGGTGTTATGACTCTTGAAGAAGCTCTCGAAGCTGCTAACAGACTCACATATCCCGTGCTCCTTCGTCCTTCATATGTTATCGGTGGTCAAAATATGACAATCGTACACAACGACGTTGAAGTTGAAAGATATATGAAGAAGATTCTTTCAACAGGTATTGAAAACCCTGTGCTTGTTGATAAATATATGAGCGGCACTGAAATTGAGGTTGACGTAATTTCCGACGGTAAGGATGTTCTTATCCCCGGTATTATGCAGCACATCGAGCGTGCAGGCGTACACTCAGGTGACTCAATTGCAGTTTACCCTCCCTTCTCACTTACTGATAAGATGACCCAGACTGTTGTTGACTGCTCAGAGAAGCTTGCTCTTGCACTCGGCACAAAGGGTCTTGTAAATATCCAGTACCTTATCTATGAAAACCAGCTTTATGTTATCGAGGTTAACCCCAGAGCTTCAAGAACAATTCCTTACATCAGTAAGGTTACAAATGTACCTATGGTTGACCTTGCAACTAAGGTTATGGTTGGTACACCTCTTAAGGATTTAGGCTACGGCACTGGTCTTTACGAAGCACCTCCTTACTTTGCAGTCAAGGCTCCCGTATTCTCATTTGAAAAGCTCAACGATGTTAACTCCTATCTCGGACCGGAAATGAAGTCCACAGGTGAAGTTCTCGGTATCGGTAAGACTCTCAATGAGGCACTCTTCAAGGGTCTTACATCATCAGGTATTAAGGTTACCGCTAAGGATGACAAGAAAGAAATGGGTGTTCTTCTCAGCGTTGATGAGCATGATTTGGGCGAAATCGTTTCAATCGCAAAGAAGCTTCAGGATCTCGGAATTAACATCTATGCTGACAAAGAAACAGCAAGAGCTATTGTTAACCTCGGCATCAATGTTACTTATGTCAAGGGTATCACAGAGGGTGACTATTGCTTCAAGCTTCTTGAAAGCGGAAAGATCAACTTCATCGTTTACACCGGTGCACTCTTTGATGCGACTATGGATAACTATATCGCTCTTCACAGAAAGGCTCTTCAGCTTGGTATAGCTTGCTTCACATCACTCGACACAGCTAATGCTATGCTCGATATTATGGCAAGTAATTACAGTCAGCTCAACACTGAGAAGTACGCCCATTTCTTTCTTGTCGCCCTTAGCTTCAACCTTGATGCC
>JAZQUF010000190.1:0-11097 GCA_045631165.1 Acutalibacteraceae bacterium | reverse complement strand
AAGACCGCTTGGCCTCCGACTTAGCCATAGTGCCCACAGCGGGTACACCGAAATCTCTTTCATCAATAGCACAGGCTGTCGCATCACAGCCTCCGATATATGCCGCTCTTGCACCATAAACTGCACCGTCATAACCCTGAGCTCGTCTTGAGCCGAATTCCATAATTGTTCTACCGTCTGCAGCTCTCTTTATTCTGTTTGCCTTTGTCGCAATAAGGCTCTGATGATTAATTGAAAGCAGCACCATAGTCTCAATGAGCTGAGCCTGAATAACAGGACCCTTTACAACAACGATAGGCTCTCCGGGGAATATAGGAGTGCCCTCAGGAACAGCCCAGACATCACACTCAAATCTGAATTCTCGCAGATAATCTATAAAATCCTCACTAAAACCCTTGCGGCTGAAAAGCTCGATGTCTTTCTGTGTAAATCTGAGATTCTTAAGATAATCCACCAACTGACGAATACCGGCCATAATAGCGAAGCCTCCGTTATCAGGCACCCTTCTGAAGAACATATCAAAATATGCAATCGTGTCCTTCATTCCGTTGGCAAAATATCCGTTTGCCATTGTCAGTTCATAAAAATCCACCAACATGGTAAGATTTCTCGACTCCATTGTATTACTCATAAAAATACACAGCCTTTCTTTTATCTAACCGATAAAGTACCATTATATATTCAGATTCATTATACTACTTTATTCAGGTTTTTAAAAGTACTTTTTTAATTTTTTTTGTGTCATAAAACAGACACTTCGACATAATTTGTCAAAAAAATATGTAATATTTACCAATAGAGTTCTCTGTTGGAAATAAGTTTGTATACTGTGTTTTATACAATTCTCTTGACAAAATCTCTCTGATTATGTTATCATTTAACAAGATGAAATCTCAGGTTTGTGGGGTTTTATAATTATAGTGAAGGTGAGAATGCTATGAGAATTAGAAAACAACCCCTCGGTGACCGTAATATTGTCGGCGCAAAAATCGAGGCAAAAAGAAAAGAATTAGGAATCAAGCAAATCGACTTGCTTACACAGCTTCAGATCAAAGGTGTTGAGCTTACAGCCTCCGGTCTTTCAAAGCTGGAAGGTCAGATCAGAAGTGTAAATGACTATGAACTTGTCGCAATCGCTGACGTCCTCGGTGTTTCCATCAATTGGCTTGTTGGCAAGGAAGACTAATTAAATTCTTATCGTCGTTCTTAAAGAACGACGTTTTTTTGCGCAAAAAATGCAGAGAACCTTACCGTAAGGCACTCTGCATTTTTATTATTTTAGTCCGCCGAGAATTTCCTGAAGTCTGTATTCACTGTCATTGTCATTGTGACTGAATCCGTGCTTCTTACTCAAAATACGCTTTCTGAGCTTAGCTTTATTCATTGTAATCTCATCGCTGCCGTAAAAAATATCAAGAGCATCCATAAGCTTCTTTTGGCTTTGCATACGCTTTACGAAACTGCTGTAATCCTTGACGCTTTCATCTGACCATGCCGTTTCTGCAAGAGCAAGACCTCTGTTGAAGATCTTGAAGAAAAGCTCCTTTTCGGTTCTTGTCCACTCACTCCAGTTTTCACCCTCAACACCAAGTACACTGTCTTTATAAGCCTGGGGAACATTGGAAGTTTTATAATTGAAATTATATGTACCTTTAGGTGTACAATAACTATAGAGCATATCGAAATAGAAATACTTGTGGTTTGAAAGAATTACCTTACCACCATTTCTGATGTGCTTATTAACATTATTATCCTTCCCGGGAGTCCAGTACTGTGCAACAATATCGCTGTCTACATTGCTTGCAAGCACCTCGTTCCAACCAACCATTATTTTGCCTATTGACTTAAGATGTGCATTCACCTTATTGGTAAACCATCCCTGAAGATCAGTTTCGGTTCTGAGATTTTCTTTCTTCATTCTTGCCTGACATTCGGGGCACTTCTTCCACTCATCTGTAGGAGCCTCATCACCGCCCACATGGAAATATTCAAACGGGAAAAGACCGGCAACTTCCGTCAGGACATCACACACAAAATCTATAGCCTTATCTTTACCGAGACAAATTGGTCTGTTGCCCTCTTTATAACCTCTTGCCTCGCCGAGCTTCCAACCACAAAACTCAAAAACCCTGGTCGGAATATTTCTGCAAGCAATATCATTATAACCCGCCATCGCTGATGCGCAATGTGCAGGGAAATCAATTTCAGGAATAATCTCTATGCATCTTTTCTTTGCATAAGCTACTATCTCTCTGATATCCTCCTGAGTATAGTGACCTTCGTGGGGTGTTTCATCAAAATCAAGACCACCCCATGAATGAAGCTGTGTACCTGTTCTCTTACTTCCGATTTCTGTAAGCAATGGATATTTTTTAACTTCGATTCTCCACCCCTGATCATCTGTCAGATGCCAATGAAACCTGTTCAGCTTGTAGAGAGACATAAAATCAAGGAGCTTTTTAACTGTATCTTTACCAAAAAAGTTACGACTTTCATCAAGCTGTAATCCTCGCCAATCATATAAGGGCTTATCATCCTTTATTTCAACACAGGACGCTGAGAGCATCTTATTATCTGTAATATCAGTTTTGTAAAGCTGTCTGATGGTTGTAAGTCCATAGAAAGCCCCCTCATAGGATGAAGCATAAACCTTTACACCGCTGTCACTGATACTGAGGCTATAGGCGTTTTTATCTGCCTTCGAGTCATAAACAAAGCTGATATCTACATTTTTTTCCGGCTGACCGATATTGATTTTCAGTATTTCCGGCACGATTTCTTTTATGCTTTCAAGCTCACTGTCAAAGAACAGTGATACAGAGTCTCTATCTATTGAATATCCACCCTTGAATTCCTTCACATTTTTCGGAAGAGGTATAATATTAATCATCTTAATTTCTCCTTTTGACTATATTGGTGTTTTAATTTTGCATTGGTGACGATATTTGAAAGACCGCCCCAACATAATTTTCTTCTTTCCCACCAAATCAGATTTCCGTTTTTTCTTATAAAACCGGGTTCTGCCTGTTTGAGTGAAGCTGTATCAATACCATATCCCTCCAGCAAATCGTAGTAAGCATATAACTTTTCAAGAAATTTATCATAATTTCTATTTTCTTTCTGCGACCAGGCTGTCTCACTGAAAGCTCCCAACCTCGGATATGTATGATAATCCGCCTTTTTCATAGTGGGTACAAATTCCGTCCAAAGGCATGCCTCAACTCCCAAAATATTCTTCTTACACTCTTCTTTTATGCCATCAAAAACAGGCTCAAAGTCATAAGTTCTTTTCAGATTTGTCAAAGCATAAGGAAAGTTTAAATAATAGGCTTCGCTTGCAGAAATGATAAATCTGCGACCCTCATTTGCCTGTCTTGCAACCTCTTCGTGGCTCATTTGCGCATCCCAGAGTTGCCACGTTATATCTTTGCTTACCATTTTATCCTTGACTTTGTCGTTCCACATAATCGTATTTACGCCTTTACTCTTAAGATAATCACCTATTCTGTCAAGATAGTATCGGTGAAGCTCACTTTCATCTTTCAGGCCCTCATCTTTTATTCTCTGCTGACAGTGGGGACAAAGTTGCCATCTTGTTGTAGGAACCTCATCACCACCGAGGTGAAATGTGCCGTCGGTGAAAGTTTCCAGAAGCTCATCAAATACACTTTTCATAAACTCAAAAGTACTTTCTTTACCCACACACAGCACATCGTGCTTTACGCCCCAGCTTGTTGCAACCTCTAGCATTCTGTCAAAGCAGGAGAGTTCCGGATATGCCGCAATCATAGCAACCGTATGCCCCGGAGTATCTATTTCAGGTATAACCTTGATACAGAGATTGTGCGCATAATCAACAATCTCTTTCATATCATCCACGGTATAATAGCCCTCATGCTTCAGCGAATTATAGTTTGTATGGCTTCTGTACGAGCCAATTTCTGTAAGAAGCAGCTTATCAAGCACCTGTGCACGAAAGCCCTGATCTTCACTTAAATGCCAGTGAAAAACATTCAGCTTATGAAGTGCCATCATCTCAAGAAAAACTTTGACCGCTTCTTTTGTAAAGAAATATCTTCCGCAATCAAGCATAAACCCTCTGACGTAAAATCTGGGGCTGTCCTTTATATGTATTTCAGGTAAAATCAAATCGCCCTGAGCTAACAGTTGTCTCAGGCTCTGCACACCATAAAACACACCGGATTCATCTTTACCTTCCACAATTACAGCATCGACTGTAACATCAAGAGTATAGCCCTCTGTCTCCTCGATATCTTCATTGATTCTCAGAATAATTTTTTCTTTACCCATACCTGTAAGACTCATTGAAAAGTAATCGCTGAGAAACTTTACAAGGCAATCATAAGCCTTCTTCGAGCCTTCATCATAATCAATATTGCAAAGCTCTGTCAACTTAAACTCATCTGAGATACCAATATTCATTTCAAGAGGCTCTGGTATAATGCTGAATTTCATATTTCATCCTCTCCGCAAACCTGTTTATATTATTATACAGCATGCATCAGCTTTTTACAATAGGAAAAGTGTATGAGGACAGTCTGGGGGCTCCATAGCCGTAAACGGCGCGTGAATGCCCTGAGTGCATTCACGGAAATCGCCGAGGTGATTTCATGGAGCCCCCTCACCCCAACGGGTCCGTCAACAAAAATATAAGAATAAGCTCTTGATACAAACACCACAGCAAGTGAAATTTTATACAACAAACACATCAAATTTATGAAACGGAGTTGTCCCCTATGGGTTTTTTAACAGATAAAACAGCAATTATAACAGGCGCAGGCAGAGCTGTCCTTTCAAATGGCAGATGCGGCTCTATAGGTTACGGCATTGCTACCGCATACGCCAAGGAAGGTGCAAACCTCGTAATCACAGGCCGTAATTTTCAGAAATTAGAGGATGCCAAAAAGGAGCTCGAAAGGCTCTATGGCATCAAGGTTCTCGCCATTGCCGCTGACATAAATGACAAAGCTGACAACGAAGCAGTTGTTACTGACATTGTAAAGCAAACTATGGATACCTTTAGTCGCATCGATGTGCTTATCAATAACGCTCAGGCTTCCGCTTCAGGTGTTTCTATTGCAGACCACACAACCGAGCAGTTCAACCTTGCAATGTTCTCAGGTCTTTATGCCACTTTCTATTATATGAAAGCCTGCTATCCTTATCTCAAGGATACCCACGGCACAATTATCAACTTTGCTTCAGGCGCAGGACTGTTCGGCAACTACGGCCAATGCTCCTACGCTGCCGCAAAAGAAGGTATCAGAGGTCTCAGCCGTGTAGCTGCAACAGAATGGGCCAAAGACGGTATCAACGTTAACGTTATCTGCCCCTTAGCCTGGACATCACAACTTGAAAACTTTGAAAAGGCTTATCCTGATGCTTTCAAAGCAAACGTTAAAATGCCTCCCACAGGTCACTTTGGCGATGCCGAGCTTGAAATCGGCAGAGTCTGTGTCCAGCTTGCAAACCCTGACTTCCAATATCTCAACGGTGAAACACTCACCCTTGAAGGTGGTATGGGCTTAAGACCGTAAAATGCAATACAATATATATAAACCATCCGACAAAATCGGATGGTTTAATTTTTTACTGTTCAGTTGTCTGAGTGAGCTTGTCAAGCACCTCTGATGGTATAACAACATCTTCTCTTATTCCTCGGTCTGTTACATAGCAGAAAACATATCCTTCTTCGCAGAGAACTGATGCACTGTTATATATCTTTTCGCCGATATTTTCTCTATCCTCAGGCACCTCAGCACCTGTAACATTCTCATCTAAAATGTCCTCATAAGTATATCCGCTGTATATTCTGTAAAGAATTTCTGAAACCTTATGATAATCCTTACCAACAAAGGAGTCCTTTGCTACAAAAACACCCGTTTCAAGATCGAAGGTATTGCACTCGACTATCTTTTCAGGCAAGGTAACCGGCACATTTACAGCAGACTGTGTTTCATCTGAAGCTTCGTCCTTGTATAAAGGCAGCGATTCAACGATCTCATTGATAAGAGACAGATTCTTTTCATCAAAGCAGCTGACCTCAGCTGTGTAATGAAGCTCAATAGGCAAGCTTTCTGTCTTACCGCCCTTTTTGATAAAGTTCTTATAATCCTTCTGTACCTGCTGTGACTGTTGCTGATAGAAGGTGATGATGCTCTGATAGAAAGTATTGGCCTGAGTCTCTCCTTGAGTATCACCGAAGAAATAAGGATATTTTACAGAGTACCTTCTGTAAACAGTACCGTCATCGGCTTTGCCCTCTATAACAAGAGAGCGCATCTCATAATCCCCTGAGGCATCATCCGTGCTCTTGATTTTTATACCAAGGCTATCAAAAACAGGCTGGGTTGACATTGAATGAATCTCCCATTTGCCTTCCTTGATACTTGCTATTACGTAGATTTCCTGAGAACCGAATTTACAGGTAACATAATATCTTCCGTTCTGGATTCTCTTACTGTCCTGAACGGTAACCTTGCCACCTGTTTTTGTTCCAACAGATTCTCCCGCTGCAAAATAATAACAGGAGTCATAATAATAGCACTTCTCACTGTTGAGAGCGTGATTTGTTTCATAACCAAAGTGTGCGAGTATACCATCGATTTCCTCAGCAGGTATCTTGTAATAGCAGTAGCTACCGTTTTCTCCACGGAATCTCATCGCCGGATCATCCTCGTGGGTCACAGCTGTCGCAGAATAACCGAATGAGGTATACAGTCCATCTTCACAGTAGGGTCTGATATGCTCAAAAATCTCTTCTGACGACATTTTTTCTGCATCAAAGCCTGTTTTCACCAAAGGCCATAGCTTTGAAAGCTGTCTTTCCAACTCTTCCTTATCGTTCTGCGGAAGAATCAGCACAGCAACAGCTTTTTCATCAGTGTTTTGTGTAAATATGTCTGTTACACCGCCAAGTACAGCTACCACGGCTGTAATAACTGCCATAAGGCAAGAAAGGATAACAACCGTCGTTCTCGCTTTCTTTTCACTTGTCATATTTAATCTTCCTTCATTTTCAAATTAAATCGAGGAGCTCTGTGATTTTTTCAATCTCTGCCACTGTGTTCTGACCGAGACCCTTTCCTTTGAAATCACCATAGTTCATTCTTACGGCTTTCATATCAGCACCAAGTGCACCCTGAATATCGTTTACAGGGTGGTCACCTACAAAAAGAGCCTTACTGTTATCTTCAATGCCTGCTCTTCTGATAGCCTCGTCAAAAATTCTTCTGTCGGGCTTGTAAATACCGATATCACCTGATACTACAACAACATCGAACATATCTCTGATGCCTGCAGTGTCAAGCTTGATATTCTGAAGCGAGGATACACCGTTGGTAATACAGCCTAAGATATAGCCTCTCTTTTTAATCTCCTTAAGAACGTCAATAGCACCGTCAAGCATAACAATGTGCTTGCCGAAATCATAGTTGAAGGAATCGAAAAGCTCCTGCATAGGAGGATGATCATCCCATCCCCAGAGTTCAATCATCTCAGGGAAGTAAACCTCTCTGTCCTTATAGCCACCATCAACGTGCTCTTCCATTTCATCGAGCTTTCTGAGTCTTTCCTCATCGTCAATATCCGGGAAGTACTTATCCAAAAAGCTTTCGCAATAAAGTCTGTATGCACCCTTTCTGCTCTGAAGAGTGTCATCGAAATCGAAAAATATGCCTTTAATATCTAACTTAGCCATTTTCTTTCACCTCTTTATATACTTTCCTTGCTATTATAATATCCTTTTCTATAGCCAGTTTCAAGGCCTCTAAGTCCGGGAATTTAATTTCATCTCTTAAATATTTTATAAGCTGTACCTGCACCTTTTTCCCATAAAGATCACCCGAAAAATCCAGTATACAAGTTTCACTTCTCATTGAATCCTTTGATACGGTCGGTCTGACGCCTACATTGGTGACACTCGGATAAACCTTGCCGTCAACTCTTGTCATTGAAGCATAAACGCCATATTTAGGCACAATAAAATCCTGAGGAAAAAACTGATTGATTGTGGGCACACCGATAGTTCTGCCTCTGCCGTCGCCTTTTTCCACTATAAAATCATAGGAAAAATATTCGCCGAGCATTGCATTTGCTCTTTCAATTCCACCCTCGGTGATAAGCCTTCTTATCTCAGTTGAGCTTACAATATCCTCGCCCAGTACAACAGCTTCAGCCGAATAGAATTCGATATTCCTTTTTGCAAGCTCTTTCCTCATATCATCGGAATTTCCCTTGCCGCCCTTACCGTAATGATAATCGAAGCCGCAGGATACTACCTTGGCATTAAGCTTATCCACAATAATTTTTTCGATAAACTCATTGGGAGCATAATCCATAGCCTCACGGAAGTTGAAATCCACAACCGTAAATCCCATATCAATAAGAATTTCCCGTTTTCTCTCCTCACTTGTAAGCATAGGAGGAATTTTACCCGAAATCAGCTTTCTCGGATGAATATCAAAAAGCATAACCACGGGAACAAGATCTTTTTCTTCAGCCTTCTGCAGTGCCTTACTGAGCACCATTTTGTGTCCGATATGAATACCATCAAAATAGCCGAGGGCAACTGCAGTGCCTTTTTCTTTTATTTCTTCACTAAGACAAAACATTTACACTCTCCTATCTGACAAATACCCTTTTCACGCTGAGCTGTGTCCTGTTTTCGTCTATTTCACCTACACCGAGAAAATCTCCCTCCGGAGAATAAACACAATAAAGTCCGGGCTCTTTTTTGCCGCCGAAACGGTTTGCATCTAGTTCACCGCCGTTTGAAAAACGTCTTGCCTGAGCCTCTGTTACCTTAATTTTATCATATACGACAAGAGAGTCAACAGGATTAACAGATTTATCAATATTTCCCTCGTCACGAAGCTTTTCCAGTTCGGTAAAGGTATAGGTTTTTTCTATACTGACACCGTTGGCTTTTG
This sequence comes from Acutalibacteraceae bacterium, assembly GCA_045631165.1. Classification (GTDB taxonomy): domain Bacteria; phylum Bacillota; class Clostridia; order Oscillospirales; family Acutalibacteraceae; genus UBA6857. The sequence continues at coordinate 2,146 of JAZQUF010000190.1, read as the reverse complement.
TCCTTCGAAGCGAAGTCATAGTTGCTCCGCAACCCAGCTTCTCGCCGATATCAGCAATAAGAGTACGTATATACGTACCACTTGAACATTCACATTCTATTTCGTACTCTGCCGTCTCTTCACAATAAGAGAGCAATTTCAGAGAATAAACAGTCACCTTACGGCTTTCTCTTTCTATTTCGATACCCTGACGCGCAAGGTCGTAAAGACGCACACCGTCTTTTTTTATAGCAGAGTACATAGGGGGAATCTGCTTTATTTCACCTCTGAAGTCAGAAAGAGCATTTTCTACATCTTCTTTGGTTGAGTTTATATCATATTCCCCTGTCACCTTACCCGTAATATCAAGAGTATCGGTGGTTTTACCCAAGATAAATTTAGCTCTGTAAGCCTTATTGTGACTTGGTATAAGCTCAATAAATCTCGTGGCGTGACCTATAGCTATAGGAAGCACACCCGTAGCCATAGGGTCAAGAGTGCCTGTATGACCGGCTTTTTTTATGCCGAAAATTCTTCTGATTTTAGCCACAGCCACAAAGGAAGTTATTCCATCTGGCTTATCAACATATACAAAACCGTTCATCTGCACTCTCCTATAATTCAATGAAGCGAAGCTTCAATTCATGCAATCGCAGATTGCAATTCATGGCGTAAGCCAATTCATGACCTGTAAGGTCAATTCATCTTATTGCCCTCGCCGGGCAGGCATCACTTTTGCTAGCGCCAAAAAGTGATACAAAACGCGCTGATTTTCTTTATATAACCTCTTCAATTATATACTTTTTAATCTTCTCTTTTGCTTCCTCAATACTGCCCTTAATCTCACAGCCTGCAGCGCGCACGTGTCCGCCACCGCCAAAGTTAGCACATATTGCCGAAGCGTCAGCATTCTCGCCTGTCCGTATGGAAATTCCAACCTTGCCGTTATCTTCTTCTTTTACGGTAATGCCGATTTCCACACCTTCTATCTGTCTTGTCAGAGGCTTGATAGCGTCAAGGGCAGCCTTGTCAACCCCACACGCAGCGAGCATAGCCTTTCTGACACTGATAAGCGCCACCTTGCCACCACCGAATACCTCAAGTGAATCAAGGCACATTTTCTGGAGCATAAAGTCGCCCATTGTCTTTGTTTCAAACATTCTGGTATTTATATGGCTATGATCCGCACCTGCTTCTATAAGCTCAGCGACAATTCTGTGAGTACGGGGTGTAACATTTGAATATTTAAAGCAACCTGTATCTGTACTGCAGCCTGTGTAAATACAGTCAGCGATTTCCTTGGTTATGGTGGCACCCATAGCCTTGATGAGAAGATAAACTATCTCACAACAGGAAGCACTGTCTGATTCGCAGTAGGTCTTTTCAGCAAAAAGTCTTGAAGTTTCGTGGTGGTCAATTGCGAGATTCACTCTCTCGCCGTACTTTTCAAGAAAAGCTTCGCCTAAAAGCTTCTTTTCTGCAACGTCAACACTGACAATGAACTCTTCTTCAAAGTCATCCTGAGCTATGCCCTCATATAAAAATGCAAACTTCTCAGGAATGACATCGGCATTTATAAGCTTTGCTCTTTTGCCCATATCTTTGAAAGCACGAAGCAGAGCAAAGCCACTGCCGAGAGTGTCGCCGTCAGGGTTTCTGTGAGTGAGAATAAGAATATTATTCTTTTCCTTCAGAATCCCCACAGCACTCTTAAAATCAATCGTCATTTTCCTCACCTCTGTGCTGAGATTCCTCCAGGACTTTAAACATATTAAAGCCCTGCTCGATGGAATCGTCTGCAACAAATTTAAGCTCGGGAGTTTTTCTTAAGTGGAGTCTTCCACCAACCTCACGTCTGATGTAACCGGTCGCTGTGGTAAGACCCTTGACAGCCTCTTTAGCTGAGTCGATTCCCTTGATATCGCTTACATATACCTTAGCATATGAAGCGTCAGAGCTTACCTCAACACGTACAACTGTCAGCATTTTACCCATTACTCTCGGGTCTTTAAGTTCCCTGATAATGGCTGTAATTTCTCTTTTTATATCTTCCGATACACGGTTTATTCTGAAACCTGCCATAAGCTTTTCCTTTCAGATTAATCTCTGTATTCTTCGATCATGAAGCATTCGAAGATATCGCCCTCTTTAATGTCGTTGAACTTCT
>JAZQUF010000189.1:0-1724 GCA_045631165.1 Acutalibacteraceae bacterium | reverse complement strand
CTACGTTAAGAACATGATCACAGGTGCTGCTCAGATGGACGGCGCTATCCTCGTAGTTGCTTCATCAGATGGTCCTATGGCTCAGACAAGAGAGCACATCCTTCTTGCTCGTCAGGTTGGCGTTCCAGCTATCGTTGTATTCATGAACAAGGCTGACCAGGTTGACGACGAAGAACTTCTCGAACTCGTTGAAATGGATATCAGAGATCTCCTTTCATCATACGATTTCCCTGGCGATGATACACCAATCATCAAGGGTTCAGCTCTCGCTGCTCTTAACGCTCCAGATGATATCAACGACGCTGCATACGCTCCAATTCTTGAGCTCATGAACGCTGTTGACGAATACATCCCAAGCCCAGAGCGTGACGAAAACAAGCCATTCCTTATGCCTATCGAAGATACTATGACAATTTCAGGTCGTGGTACTGTTGTTACAGGTAGAGTTGAAAGAGGAAAGCTCAGCGTTAACGAAACAGTTGAAATCGTTGGTCTTTCAGAAGAAAGCTCATCAACAGTTGTTACAGGTATCGAAATGTTCCGTAAGACTCTTGACTATGCTGAAGCTGGTGACAACATCGGTGCTCTTCTCCGTGGTGTTACAAGAGATCAGGTTGAAAGAGGACAGGTTCTCTGTAAGCCAGGCTCAATCAAGCCATACACAAAGTTCAAGGGACAGGTTTACGTTCTTAAGAAGGAAGAAGGCGGACGTCACACTCCATTCTTCAACAACTACAGACCACAGTTCTACTTCAGAACAACTGACGTTACAGGTATCGTAACACTTCCAGCTGATGTACAGATGTGTACACCTGGCGATAACGTTACAATGGATGTTGAGCTTATCACTCCAATCGCTATCGAAGAAGGTCTCCGTTTCGCTATCCGTGAAGGCGGCAGAACAGTTGGTTCAGGCGTTGTAACTGCTATCAACGAATAATTAATATTATTGCAATTTAAGACCACGCTTAATGCGTGGTCTTTTTGTATGCATATGTAAACTAAAGGACGTCATACGACGTCCTTTAGTTTAGCCGAAGAAGTTAGTAAGAGCAGTTTTAAGCTCAGGGGTACAGCCATCAGTATAGATATTGATGGTATCATCTTTGGGTATATATAAACCAAGGTGATCATGATAAAGGCGAGTAGTCATAATTGCTTTTCCCTTGGAATCAGCACCTGTAACAACTATATCATAATAGCACATTTTGTTCTTAGCACTGTATTTAGGTGGTGAAAGAATAATATCGTTAATGTCAAATCCGCTTTCAAAGTAATTATTCATTGCTTGATGAGCAGTTTCACGTTCTTCTATTCTAAAACGCTGTGACATTGATTCAGTGCTTTTTTCATATTTTCCATCATGTTTGCGTGTTAGTGACCTTTCAAAAAGACCTCTGATACCCATAACTTCATGAGTTTCAACGTAAGACAGTGCATTTTTAAGGTGTTTCAGTTTGGTATCTCCCTTATCATAGTTATAATCAACATATTGGTTAGTGATATACAAACCGTCATTAGCATCATAGAAATCTATAATGAAAAGTTCATCTAAATCCGAAAATTTTATTTCAGCTGTACTAACAATATAGGAACCGTACTCTGTATAATCAAGATTTTCATATTTCGATTTAATCTTGATACTTTCAACATGTCTGTTTTCCATAAATGCTGAATATGCTGATTCAATTCGTTCAATATCCTGCTTAATCAATTCATTATAT
>JAZQUF010000188.1:0-5659 GCA_045631165.1 Acutalibacteraceae bacterium | reverse complement strand
CACCGAAGCGCGTCCTGTGGACGATACAGCGAGGTGATGATGGCGCAGCGGTCAAAGTTTCTGTGCCGCCCCAAGGCACAAAGAAACTTTGGGGACCGCAAGAGGGCGTGGGGCAGCTCGTACGGGTTCAAGGTCTCGGCTACCGCCTCGGTCGGTGCTTCTGTGCTTAGCACAGAGGTGTACACCGGACACCCGCACCCCGTCTCTCGCACCAAAACTCAGTAGTTTAAATGCTACTGAGTTGTTTTTTAGTACTAATTAAAAAATCATTTACTGTCACTTTATCACATTGACATTGATTAATGAAAGATGTATAATATTTTCACAGTTAAATTACGTCGAGGTGGATATATGAAGATTTTGAAAAACTCACGTGCAACAGACGTTAACGAAAAGATTACTGCCAGAGAATACGTAGCCTACGGTTCCAGCACCGCTGTATCAAGAGTCGGCAGTGCAATGAACAGTGTCTTTGGAGGTCTTGTTGCATCAACATTCTTAGGTTTAAGCGAAAAAGCTTTCGCAATCTACGGTACAATTGTATTTATTCTAGGTTTCTGGGATATAGCAAACGACGTTATTGTTGCAAGCTTCCTCGATAAAAGCCGTCGCAGCTTCGGCAGATGGGGCAGATTCAAGCCCTGGCTGATGCTGATGATTGTACCGATGAATCTTGTAGTAATTCTGCAGGCACTTCCTATCAGGGCTTACTTCCCGGGAGTAGGCGACACCTTCAAGGTTGCTTACCTTGTTATGCTGTACTTCCTGAACGACGCGTTCAATACGTTCTATAATGCGGCAATGACAGCTCTTAATGCGCGAAGAACAACAGACAATATCGAACGTGGCTATATCGCTTCAATCGACAGTATTCTTGGCACATTCATCGGTTCAACAGGTACATATATTGCTGCCATTCTGCCCTACCTTATGCCTAACTTATCTGAGGCAGAAAGATATTTCTATGGCTACAGCGTAGTTACTATTCTGGCTATTCCCTTTGCTATATGGAATATAGTGGTATCCAAAGAGCGAATCGTTGACCCGCCGGTAGTTGAAGTTCCAAAACTCAGGGATGTTTATAAGAATATTATCAAAAATAAACCTCTTATGATTTTTATGTTATCTGAAATTCTCGGACACGGCTTCGGCATTGGTTACACCTGTATGACCTATGCATTTATTTCCTGCTTCAGCACAGAGAAGTTCGATGTCGTTTTTTTCAGAGATACATTCCTTGAATTTACATATTCATATAACGACGGTAACTTCTGGGCTCTGATGTCTTTTGCATCTCTTGCCTCATTTGTTCCCACAGGCATCTCACTTTTCCTCGCTCCGATAATACGTCGTTGGATAGACGACAAGTTCCTTTATATCGGTATGAAGCTCGGCACAGGTGTATGCTATGTTATGATGTTCTTATCCATATATCCTTATGAAGAGCATGCACCTCAGGAAATTTTCACTACTGTTGTTTTCTGGTATGCACTCCATGGTCTTACAACAGGTTTTTATAACGTTGTACCAGGTCTTATTCAGATGGCAGCCTATGACTACGGTGAATATAAATTCGGTGAAAGAAACGAACCGACCGTCAGCGCCGTCAAGGGTACACTGTCGAGAATCCTCACAAACTGCACAGACTATTTCATCAAGCTTATGCTTATATATGTTGGTTATACTCAGTATGCCGCCACACCCGAGCTTATTCCTCTTGAGGCTAAGAAAAGTCTTCTTTACATTTTCGCACTTCTACCCGGCCTTTTCTCATTCACTTCGATTATGCCTATGTTCTTCTATAAGCTTACAGGCAAGGAGCACAAGAGAATTGTCAAGGCTCTTGAGGGTCGCAGACAGAAAAATCTTGATGAACAGAATGAATTGGTTACCAAAGCAGAATAAATCACACAGAAACAGGGTTAACACCGAAGTGTTGACCCTGATATTTTTATCTCTCATCCGAGAGGATATCTGTATTTGAATTTCTATATCCACTCGCCGTTAAATCCTTGATGCAAATAAGTACTGTTGAAATTTCTATATTTCTTCCTTCTTTATAAGTTTTATAGGTCAACTGTGTTTAAAGTCTATCATAGTTAAAGTATAAATTGTTTTTTTATATTTATTTACAAGACGCGGAAAAAATGTTATCATAATAATTAAGCTATATAGCACATATTCAGAACAAATGGGGTGTGGTTGTGTTTTTTGATATCACTGAATTCACTTTAAAAGTAACTTGCGACAACACTGTAACGGATACTCGCACAGAAACAAATTTAACAGAAAAAGGACTTGAATTATATATAACTGCCACTAATGACAGACCGAAGTTCGTAGAGCTTCATTGGGATGTCGATACGGCTTCTGATGAGCTTGTACTCGGTGACACCTGGGAAAGAAGTTACGGAAATCTTGAGTTTCTTAAGATATCTGAAAACGACAGATATATGCCCTGGTACTTTATCGCCACAAACAAAATCAGCAGCTTCTGCTTCGGTGTAAAAACAGGCTGCAACTCCTTTGTGAGCTTCAGGTATGATAATAATGGTATCACGGCTTTAGTTGACTGCAGAAACGGCGGCAGCGGTGTGCATCTCGACGGCAGAAAAGTACATCTTGCAACCTTTGTTTATGAGAAGTATGACAGCGGTGATGTTTTCGCTTGTCTTAAGGATTACTGCAAAAAGCTCTGCGACAGCCCTCTTATTCCAAAAGAAAGAATTTATGGCGGAAACAATTGGTATTATGCCTACGGCAAGAGCGATTATAACCAGATCATTTCAGATGCAAAGCTTCAGGCAGAGCTTGCCGAGGGCATCGACAACAAGCCCTTTGAGGTCATTGATGACTGCTGGCAACCTAAGAAATGCTGTGGCCCCTGGGTGCCAAATAAAAAGTTCAAGGATATGGAAAAGCTTGCCCGAGAAATAAAAGAGCTCGGTGTCAGACCCGGTATATGGGTAAGACTTCTCCGCAACAAGGATATGTCCATCGGACTAAAAAAGAGAATCAAAAGAGGACGCTTCAGACAATATCTCGACCCGACACACCCCGATGTGCAGAAGTATATCAGAGCCGATGTAGAACGCATCAGAGATTGGGGATATGAGCTTCTGAAGCACGACTTTTCGACTGTTGACCTTTTTGGCAGTTACGGTGGAGAGCTGACCTCAACTATAACCAAAATTGACAATTGGCATTTCTATGACAAAACAAAAACAAACGCTGAAATAGTACTTGATTTCTATCGCCTCATCAAGAATGCCGCAGGAGATATGATTATTATAGGCTGTAACACGGTTTCTCATCTTTCTGCAGGTCTTGTGCATCTTTACAGAACAGGTGACGATACAAGCGGTAAGGAATGGGAAAGAACCAGAGTTATGGGTGTCAACACTCTTGCTTTCCGTCTGGCTCAGAATGAAGCCTTTTATATGTGCGACGCTGACTGTGTAGGTATTCTTGAAAACTACATACCCTGGGAGAAAAACAAGCAGTGGCTCCACCTTCTCTCATACAGTAATACTCCTTTATTCATTTCCTGCACGGACAAGATAAGTGCCGAGCAAAGACAGGATATCAGCACGGCATATAAAGTGTTCAACCTGCCTCACAGCATCAGACCTCTTGATATTTTTGATACAAGAATACCGACACAATGGGAAATTGACGGTGAGACTATAGAATACAATTGGGAATAATAATATTAAAAGTGCTGACTGTGTAAATACAGCCAGCACTTAGCTTTTTCTATAAATCAAAGTTCCTTATAAGCCTTAATCCACTCATTCTTTATCAGCTCGTGACCCTTCAGTGTGGGATGCACACCGTCAGAAAGAAGCTCTGAGGCAGCAGTGGTCTTCTCAGCTTCATCGAACACCTTCTGAAGATCGATAAACTTATAGCCATATTTTTCTGCAAGAGCTTTTGTCACTTCAGCTACCTCTTCAACAGACGCTCTGAATTTTTTATATCTGTCAGGCTGATCGGGTACATCCTTAGTAGCAGTACCCTCGAGAACAAAGGCGCCAAAAATTATAAGCTTTGTATCAGGAAGTTCCTGCTTCATTTCTTCGAGAAAAATATTATAGGTCTTTTCAAATCTCCTGATACCTGTACCGTTGTTTGAATCAAATGCCCGCCATACGTCATTGACACCCACAAGAAGACTCATACAGTCGGGCTTTATGTTGATAATATCTTTTACAATTCGGCCGTAAACATCAACTATTCTGTCACCACCGACACCTCTGTTTATAAAATTATAGCCATTACCAAGCTCTGCAGCAACGAGTGCGGGATAACCATCACCCATAGGTGTTCTTTTATTTATTTTATAATAAATTTTATTCCAGAAACTGTTTTTGTTCTCATAAGTTCTTCCGCAATCAGTTATTGAATCACCTTGAAAAAGTATAGTTTTCATAGTATCCTTCTCCCTTCATTTTTCATATGTTTGTATACTGTAAAAATTATAGCATCAAACAAAAATAAAATCAATAAATATTATTACAACCATTGCGTTATACTTGATAAACTTACTTTTTGTATGTTATAATATAAAAAAACTAAGGAGAATTTATATGAAAAAAGGTAAGTTGAACACTAAAAAAACTGTAAAAATTCTAGCTGCTTTAATTGTTACAGCAGCTGTTATAACTATGTTTGCTTTTCTTCTTGCTGTAAATCTGCAGGGGCTTGCTTATGATATTAATACAGTTCCGTTTGTGGGCAGTTCAGTTGAAATAGTATCAGAGGATATCGACAGTGTAACAATTAAAAAGAATGGTGACGGTCAATTCAAGATTATGATGTTTACGGATTCGCACCTGAACGGCAAGGAGGATACTGACCTTCAGGCTGTATCATATATGCTAAAAAATATCGAGGCCGAAAAGCCCGACCTTGTTGTCTTTGGTGGTGATAACATTTCGTCCGGATTCAACATGGCAAGATATAATCAATTTGCTGAGATACTTGAAAAGACCGGCGTTTATTGGTGCAGTGTTTTGGGCAACCACGAGAGCGAGGGCATTATGACCTACTCAAGAAAAAAGATTGTAGATATTTTCGCTTCTTTTGATCATTGCCTTATGAGACGCGGTGTGGAAGACATCGACGGCTACGGTAACTACACTGTTAACATCCTTGGAGATGACGGAAAACTTCAGGAGGTTATATTCTTAATGGATTCAGGTACTTATATGAGCGATGAAATCCAGAAGCAGTATAATGTTGTTAATCCCACCTCACACTACGATGGCGTAAAAGAATCTCAGGTACAGTGGTACAAAAAAAAGCACGACGCGATAGAAGGGCAGTACGGAGAATTCAAATCAATCACCGTTATGCACATACCTCCTTATGAAAGCAACTACACTACAGATTCAGAGCCGGTCTACGGAAAGAAGAATGAGGATATGTGCCCTGCAGGCTTCAACTCAGGCATTTTCGATGCAATGAAGGAAAAAGGCAGTATTCAGGCTATTTATTTTGGTCACGACCATACAAACTATTATGGTGTAATGTATGAAGGTGTCCTTTTAAGCTATATTCAGTCAGCCGGCTATAGCTCTTATAATATGGGCAGCAAAGGATTCCCCGAAAGCGAATGGGTTCAGGGTTGCACAATTCTGACTCTCAACGAAGACGG
>JAZQUF010000187.1:0-1675 GCA_045631165.1 Acutalibacteraceae bacterium | reverse complement strand
CCTTTGTCATTAAAGTCCCATCATTTCCTTAACAACACGGTCAGCCATTTTGACTGTGCCGACAAGGACAATCATGTTAAAGATAAGCTCGCCTACATAACTCCACACCTGATTAACAGCCGCCGCAGCTTCATCAACTACGGGCGGAGAATCTGCAAACAGAGAGAAGATTATACAGCCGAGTACGATAATTGCACCTTCCAGACAGACGGCGGTATATGACTTGATAAAGCTCTTACCAACCGATGAGGAAGGCTCACCTGCAAATGATGAAAGCGGAACGGGTGCAATAGCTGTGTACAGATAAATTTTGAAAAATCTGCCGTACACGGTCATTATCATAACGAAGGACAGTACCGTAATGAAAAGACTGCCGATAAGAGTTACCGCCCACAAGGGAACGCTTTCCCAAAATCCGCAATCTTCAATGGCCGTTACTATGCTGTCGGGCAAAACCGTCTGACTTACTGCACTCAGTCCTGATGCCGCCATTATTTTTGATACAATACCTTGTACTATATCAATAAGCGCCATCATCAGCTCAAGGCCGTAGTCAATGGATGCTTTGGCAAGTATAAAACGGATGAACATTTTGACCGCTATTTCAGGTCTTTTCATTTCCGCAAAGCTGCCGCAGGTTTTCATAACGCCGACAACAAAAAAGAGCACTAAAAGCGAATAACCTATCGCCTGTAATGCTCCGTGTATATCTGTTATGACATTCCATATTTCCCCGCCCTTAAACTGTTCCGGGGACTGTGTTATTAATAGCCATATTTCGCTTAATTTATCGTTCCAAGTTTCAAGTGCTTTTTGCAGGTTTTGGACAACCCAATTACTTGATTCTTCCATTAAAGACCTCCCTTATCATAAAGGGTATGCAGTGTAAATTTGCATACCCTCTAAATAGTTACTTTTGATTTACAGATTTTAAAGCGAAGAATCCTGTCTTTGTTTTTTTGAAGGTGAGAATTACTTTAGTTCCGTCCGGAAGATATGCTGTTCCAAGATAGTCATTGTTCCACCAAGTATTTGCTACAATTTTTCTTCCGTCTTTTAAAGTGAAATAGTTTATCAATTCACCATTCTTTCCCCATCTTTTTAAATCTATTGTAGCTTCAAATTCTCCTTCTTCACGCATGAACAAATAATCACTTACGTCAATATCACTGTCAATAAATTCAAGTCTGCCCATTACATATTTCTGCATGTTCCTGCTCCTTTAACCTGTAATAAGGTCAAGAATTTCCTTTGCAAAGGTGATGATAATACCACCAGCAACGGTAAGGAAGCCGTTTGCTCTCTGTGAGGGGTCGTGCGACTTGAGCGAGAGACCTACCTGAACAACACCGAAGCCGAGAATAATCATACCGACAGCACGGATAAGACCGAAGATGAAGGTTGAAAGGTTATTAACAACGGCTACGGGATCATCAGCCGCAAAGGCTGTAAGACCGAGAGAGCAGAACATTGTGATGCAAAGGATAATGCCCACATAGGCCTTGTATCCCTTTCTCACATTACCCTGTAAGGGTGACTTTGATGATTTTACGATTGAATTACTTTTTTTCATTAGATTTTTCCTCCTTATAAATTTCTCTTAAAATTTCTTCAACTTCAATATTTGATAAAATAACGAAATCCTCTTCTTCCGTTACTTCCTCTTTTGCTTCAG
>JAZQUF010000186.1:0-4629 GCA_045631165.1 Acutalibacteraceae bacterium | reverse complement strand
TGGGGTGCGGGGCGAAGCCCTGCCACAAGGAAGAGGTTGACCCTTCCGACTTTGCCTACGGCAAAGCCACCTTCCCTTAAAAGGGACGGCACACAAGGTTTGCACCTATGGTGCCATTGCAACGCGACAAACAAAGGCGAGTAGGAGTTTTCCTACCCGCCTGTTTTTTATTAAGGTCTGTAATTTGAAAGTATTTCCATAATATCCTGCTTGTAAATATTACTGCCGAGAATGTCTCCGTTTGCACTGAAACAGATTGCACGGATATCTGACGGGTCTTCCCAATAGGGACTTTTTTGTTCTTTGCTCAGGTCGAAATATTCACTCAGATATTTAATGGCGTTTCCGCTTGGGAATATAATATTTCCCTCGTTAACTCTGAAACCAAGCTTAGTGAATTCACTGAGAATTTCTTTTGTTTTTCTGTTATATGGGTTATTGTTGTCAGGGCTTACAAGCCAGGCTGGCTGCAACAGAATGTTCGTCTGAGTTTCTTTCACTGCAAGGGCAAAGGCTCTGACATATTCAAGGGGTATGGTCTCCTGATGAAAAGCATCAACAGAAAGGAGTATTTCATTGACTCCGCTTTCAGCCAGCATTTCAGCCGTATGTTTAATTTTATCGAGGTCCTTGCTGAAATATCCGTTGGTTATAAGCTGTCTTTTTGGGATGTTCATTTGTGTTGCGGCTCTGTGTATTTCGTAAACAGTTCCGGGATATAACAATGGTTCACCGCCAAAAGTCATAACAGAGTCAATGTTATATTTCTCGGCAATTTTCAGGACAGCTTCAGCTCCTGAGCTTTTGTCAATATTGTCGTGGCTGTTATGCTCGCCCTGAGAGCAGTGCTTGCACTTGCCTGTACAAGCCATAGTGATAACGAATTCTATACGACTCAGATTTTTGAGATAGGGGTTCATGTTGTTTGGTCTCCAGTCAATTCATAATTCATAATTTACATCAGTCCCAGTTCACGACACTTGGCTTGATGCTGAGCATAGGTTGAGCTGTAATAGTAATTCCACTCACTGTCAGTGACAAAGTAATAGTAATTCGTCTCGGCAGGGTACAAAGCAGCCTCGATAGCGGCAATCCCCGGGTTTGTTATAGGGCCTGCAGGCAGACCATCGCATTTGTAGGTGTTATAAAGCTCGGCGTAAATTGAGGCGTCACCTTTAAGATGCTTTGATTTCGCCACATAATCATTTATATAATGTATAGTAACATCGCATTGAAGTCTTGAGAATGATGCACTTCTTAGTCTGTTGTGAAGTACACTCGCCACATTTTTCACACTGGCATTGGTGAAAGACTCTTCCTGTACAATAGAGGCAAGAGTGATAATTTCATCAAGGGTGTAACCCAATTCTTCAGCTCTTGTTCTGTACTCTGCCGTGAGTTTGCGTTCCGTATTGTCGAGGAAGCGTCTGAGTGCTTTTTCAGGACTTTCACTTTTATAAAATTCGTAGGTATCAGGGAAAATATATCCCTCAAGATAAAAGGCTCGTTCTTCGGGATTTTTTATCAGCTCAGTAAAAGAATATCCGAGAGTCTGAATATATTCTGTGTTGTTGGTCAATGCTATAAACTCAGAAGCACTGCATACCTTGTTTTCCTCCAGCTTCTCTGCAATCTGTATGACAGTGAATCCCTCGGGAAAGGTGACAGTTACTGTGAGTGGCTCAGTCGGAGCAGTCTCGGCGGGCTTGGTGGTAATAAAGGGTATATCGATTTTGCCTATGCCGGAAGACAGTATGGCGAGAGCCAATAATAATATAATAACACATATAATCTTTTTTATGGTAATCACATCCGCCTTTTTAAGTTGATTTAATATATAAATTGTATCATAAACTCAGCTCAAACAAAAGATAAAAGCTGTTAATTTATGAAAAATGTAAGAAATTGACATATTAATTTCAGTAAATTCCCTGTATTTTCAAAAAAGACTTGAAAAATGCTTTGTTTTGTTATAAAATAGCAAGGTAAAATTAAAATTATAAATTCGGAGGAATACTAATATGGTATCAGCAGGCGATTTCAGAAATGGCGTCACATTTGAAATGGACGGTAATGTTCTTCAGATCATTGAGTTCCAGCATGTAAAGCCCGGTAAGGGTGCTGCCTTTGTTCGTGCAAAGGTAAGAAACGTTATCTCCGGATCAGTTATTGAACGTACATTCAACCCCAATGAAAAGTTCCCCACAGCTTTCGTTGAAAGAAAGGATATGGAATATTCATACAGCGATGGTGATCTCTACTACTTTATGGATCCCGAAAGCTATGAGCTTATCCCCATTAATGAAAGTGAACTCTCAGACAACTTCAAGTTCGTTAAGGAAAACATGGTTTGTAAGATCCTTTCCTACAAAGGCAAGGTATTCGGCGTTGAGCCTCCCAACTTTGTTGAGCTTCAGGTAACACAGACTGACCCCGGCTTCAAGGGCGATACAGCTACAAACACAACAAAGCCCGCTACTCTTGAGACAGGCGCTGAAGTTAAGGTTCCCCTTTTCATTGATGAGGGTGAAATGATTCAGATCGATACAAGAACAGGCGAGTACATGGGCCGCGCATAAGCGATAGCTTACCCGCGTACAACACAGAAATAGAGTTTTCTATTTATATTAACTATTGAAAAAAGGATGTGGACATAATGTCAGTATCAGAAAAAGTTGCATATTTAAGAGGACTTATGGAAGGCCTTGACCTCGACAGCGATTCAAAGGAAGGCAAGCTTTTTGCTGCTATCGTTGACGCTCTTGATGAAATGGCTTCAGAAATCAGCGACCTCGAAGAAGATATCGAAGATGTAGAAGACGATCTTGATGAACTCGAAGAGTACATCGAAGAAGTTGACGAGGCTCTCGGCGAAGTTGAAGAAATCGTATATGATTTCGACGACGATTGCGATTGCTGCTGCGACGATGATTGTGACTGCGACTGCTGTGACGACGACTGCATTGAAGCTGTTTGTCCCGCTTGCGAAGCAGAAATCTGCATTGATTTCGAGGATATCGACGAAGACGGTAAGGTAGAATGTCCTGCATGCGGTGAGATTCTCGAGTTCGAAATCGAAGAAGAAATCGAAGACGAAGAATAATAAATGAAAAAAAGAAGCGGCTCGAAAGAGTCGCTTTTTTGTTATAGAAAATTATCGCGTTTTTGATTACTTTTTGGGCGACAGCAAAAAGTAATGCCTGCCCGGCGAGGGCAAGGAAAATATAATATAGTATATAATAAAACGCGACTAACCTGGTAGAAGCAGATAGGTTCAAACCCGCCACCTGAAGTGGGCGGTATGCGGCTCCACAAAGCACCTCAGCCGAGGTGCTTTCATCAGGCGTCACAGATGCCTGATGTGTCGGACAAAGTCCGACAGTGGAGCCGCCGTCAGCTTTGCTGAACGTAGAATAAAAAATATGAATAATTGCTTGCAAATTATAAAATATTGTAGTATACTCAATTCAAATATTAATTGGAGGAAATGGTATGTTCTTTATCACTATTCGACGCAGACGAAGATAGCTTGTATCTGATATTGGGTACAGGCTTAAATTGCTGTGTGCCTGATAGTAGTGATAGTGAAAAAAGATAACCTTTTTATATTACTGTTGATGGCATATAGCTGTTGACAGTATTTTTTATTTGGAGGTTATAAAATGAACAACTTTAAATTTAAAACATTATTCAAAACAATTTCAGAACAAATAGATTTACCTGATAATGCCGTAATTGCAGATTTAGGTTGTCGTGATGCCGGTTTCCTTTTAGAGTTTCAGCGTGCTTTTCCTGATAAAATCAAATCTGCTGTTGGTGTAGATGTCAACAGCAATGGATTCAAAAATGTAAAGTACAAAAAGCCGATTAAACTTCAAGTTATGAATTGCGCTAAGAAGCTGAAGTTTGATGATAATACTTTCGATTTGGTTTTTACAAAGGATATGTTTGAATGCATTACGGACAAAGAGTTTTTGGTTAAAGAGATTTATCGTATCTTAAAACCAGGCGGCATTGTTATATCTGTGAATTGTGATTGGGATAGTATTACTTATAATGGTGAAAACAAAGAACTTATTTATAAAGCTGTACATGCTTATGCTATCACGAAACAAGGTTGGATGGATGACCTTGATAGTTGGATAGGCAGAAGAATGTTCGGATACTTCAATGTGAGCAAATTATTTGAAAGCTCCGTGAGTGTTCACAACATTGTTGAAACGGAATATGTCGAAGGCAAATTCGGCTATGATCTGAGTATGGATATTGCATGGCTCCATAAAAATGATACAGGTGCTTTGACGGAAAGCGAATACGATGAGTTTATAAACAATCTGAAGACAGCGCAAAAAGACGGGTATTATATCTTCTCAAAACCATATTACATTTATAAGGGTATTAAGTTGTAATAAGTAAAATATATGGGATAGATTATCTTATTCATTATAATAGGATGCAATCTATCTCTTTTTCAATATACCCCATATAGATAAAAGAGAGGAAAAGCGCTGCTGAACACAATATATAGTGTCTAATATACACTCACGCACAAAAACGCCCGGCACCGAGTATAGAAAGGCGGATATATAGTGAAAAATATACAAAAAAGTTTGTAAAAAGTGTTGACAA
>JAZQUF010000185.1:0-12181 GCA_045631165.1 Acutalibacteraceae bacterium | reverse complement strand
TTACCGAGTCTGTTATCAACGGGGATAAGGAAGTTAACGCCCTTAGCCTTAGCTGTTTCCATCATTTCCTTAGCCATTTCGATCTTGTCTTCTTCACAGATTGAAGTACCAACGCTGTAACCCTTAGCTGCAAAGAAGGTGTAAGCCATACCGCCGCCTACGATGAGGGTATCAACCTTTTCCATAAGGTTTGTGATAACGCCGATCTTATCTGAAACCTTTGCACCGCCGAGGATTGCAACAAGAGGTCTCTTGGGATCTTCAAGAGCGCCGCCGATGTATTCGAGTTCCTTACGGATAAGGTAACCGCCTACTGCGGGAAGGTAGTCAGCAACACCTGTTGTTGATGAGTGAGCTCTGTGAGCTGAACCGAAAGCATCGTTTACATAAATCTCTGCAAGTGAAGCAAGAGCCTTTGAGAATTCGGGATCATTCTTTGTTTCTTCCTTGTGGAAACGAACGTTTTCAAGAAGAAGAACTTCGCCTTCCTTAAGGTCAGCAGCGAGTGCCTGAGCGCTTTCGCCAACAACGTCCTTAGCCATCTTAACTTCGATGCCGAGGAGTTCACCGAGTCTTACTGCAACGGGAGCAAGTGAAAATTCGGGCTTGAATTCACCCTTGGGTCTGCCGAGGTGTGAGCAAGCGATAACCTTAGCGCCGTTGTCAAGAAGATACTTGATTGTGGGGAGAGAAGCAACGATTCTCTTATCGCTTGTGATAACGCCGTCTTCCATCTTTACGTTGAAATCGCAACGGATAAGAACTTTTTTGCCTCTTACGTCGATATCTTCAACTGATTTCTTGTTTAATACGTTCATGAGTGTCTTTCCTTTCTTATATAGCTTTTAAATTTTACTAAGTATAAAATACACCAAGTGACATTTTATATCATATCGGGATTTTTTTCAAGTGTTTCTTTGTAAAAAATCAGCCTTTACCTATATATTATTTTGTATAAAGGTGCTTAAAACTGTAATTATTATTTGTTCCAGTCTTTAAGAAGATCGGCAAATGGATTATTTGAAGCTTCTTTTTCCTGAGTTTTCTGCTGTTTTCTCATATAGGACATTACGTCAGCTTTACCTGCACCTTTGTCTTCACGGCGCTTGTTGAAGTCGGATAGTCTTTCTCTGTAACCGCAGACACAGGTGAACATCTTCTTATCACCCTCACCGCGAAGCTCCATTTTCTTGTGACATTCAGGACAGCGTGCATTAGTCACCTGAGTCAGACCCTTACGGTATCCGCACTCTCTGTCCTGACAGATAAGCATCTTGCCTTTCTTGCCGTTAACATCAAGAAGATACTTACCGCAGACGGGGCACTTCTCTTTAGTCATATTATCGTGAGTATACTGAGCGTCAGAGCCGATTACCATTGAAACGAGTGATGTTGAGTAATCTCTCATCTCACCGATAAAATTTTTCATATTTGCTTTGCCCTTGCTTATGTTCTGAAGCTCCTGCTCCCATTTAGCTGTGAGCTCAGCTGATTTAAGGTCGGCCGGCACAATCTTAATAAGCTGTTTACCCTTTGCTGTCGGGTGAATTTCTTTGCCGACACGCTCAATTGAGAAGTTGTCGAAGAGCTTTTCGATGATATCAGCTCTTGTTGCAGGGGTACCGAGACCGCTTGTGGTAGCGATGACCTTCTTAAGATTCTTATCTTCAATCTGACCTACGGGGTTTTCCATAGCTGAAAGCAGAGTAGCTTCGGTATATCTGGCAGGTGGCCTTGTTTTACCGCTTATTATTTTTGCATTCAGGACATCAAGCTGAGCACCTTGACGGATTTCGGGCAGATCCTGTGATCTGTTCTCGGCATCCTCGTCTTCATCGTCGTCAGTCACACCGTAAAACTCTTTCCACCCTGCTGATTTGATTGTCTTACCCTTGGCATAAAAACTGTTTTCACCTACATCAATCTGAAGCTTTACCTCGTCATATTCCATAGGTGCAGAGAGCACTGCCATAAAGCGCTTGACAACCAGGTCGTAGATGTTTCTTTCTTCAAAGCTGAGCTTTGCGAGATTGGGGCTCTGCTCTGTGGGAATGATAGCGTGGTGGTCACTGACCTTAGCGTTATTTACAATATATTTAGTCTGAACAGGACTTCTTGCAAGTTTCATAGCTGAGGATTGATAGGGACCTACCGCCATAGCACGAAGTCTCTCGGGAATAGTTGCAACTATATCGTCAGTGATATATCTCGAGTCTGTACGGGGATAGGTGAGCACCTTGTGGTATTCATAGAGACTCTGCATAAGCGAAAGAGTCTGCTTTGCGCTGTAGCCGTATTTTTTGTTGGCGTCTCTCTGTAATTCCGTCAGGTCGTAGGCTGCAGGTGGGGGAGTTTTCTTTGCAGTTTTTTCCACCTTGGCAACTGTACCTTTTTTATTCTTTGTTGCTTCTGCAATCTTTTCGGCAAAGGACTTATCGGAAAATCTTGTGTTGTTTTTCTTATCTCTGAAGGTTGCATTGAAACCCTTGAATACAGCTTGAACGCTGTAGTAATCCTTGGGCCGGAAAGCGAGAATTTCTTCTTCTCTTTTTACGATAAGTGCAAGAGTCGGAGTTTGAACTCGGCCTGCTGAAAGTTGAGCGTTATATTTACAGGTGAGAGCTCGTGTTGTATTCAGACCTACAAGCCAGTCGGCCTCGGCACGCGCCTGAGCGGAATAGTAGAGATTGTCATATTCTTTTGCCGGTTTGAGATTTGCAAAGCCTTCTTTGATAGCTTTGTCCGTCTGAGATGATATCCAGAGTCTGTAGGCAGGCTTTTTGCAGTGAGCCTTCATCATAATCCATCTTGCAACAAGCTCACCTTCACGGCCGGCGTCGGTTGCAATGACAAGCTTATCTACATCCTCACGCTTCATAAGAGCAGAAACGGCTCTGTATTGCTTTGCAGTCTGCTTGATTGTAACAAGCTTCATTTTGTCAGGAAGCATTGGCAGATCTTCCAATCGCCACGCTTTGTATCTGTCATCGTAAGCGTCGGGGTCGGCAAGGGTCACAAGATGACCGAGTGCCCAGGTGATAATATAGTTAGGGCCTATAATACATCCGTCACCCTTTTGCTTACAGCCGAGTACTCTGGCGATATCTCTTGCAACAGAGGGCTTCTCGGCAAGGACTAAGGTTTTACTCATTTTGCTTTCTCCTTTATTTTATAACTGAAAGACAGCTGTTATCCTTTTGGAAAGATTCTGCTATTGCCTTTTCAACGTCTTCTTTTGTAACTTCTTTATAAACTTCAGCAGTGTCGAAGAGACCGTAACCGCCGAAGTATGCATCAATGAGATTGCCTGCAAGATCTTCAACTTCGTTGTATCCGAAAATGTGAGCACCGTAAAGCTTTTTGAGAGATACGTTGAAATCGTCGTCACTGATACCGTCGGCTTTGATTTTTTCGATTTCGGCTATGATTTCATCTCTGACCTTTTCGGGCTCGTGGCTTTCACCTGTGAACATACCGAGGGAAAAACCTCTGCCGGTGAAATATTCCTTGCTGAAATTGGTGTTTATAAGGCCTGCTTCAATAAGTCTGCTGTAAAGAGATGAAACCTTGCCGGCGATAATGTCAAGTGCGAGGTTCATAACGAGAGTGTGCTTGGGTGTCGGAAGTATATCGTCGAGATTTTCTTTAAAGCCGAGTGCGAACTTTTTGATGTCAACACCGAGCTCCTCTTCAATATAATTCTGTTTTACTGCAGCATCCTCTTGGGGGACTATCTGCTCAAAATATACAGGCTCTTCTTCCTTAAGAATCCTGTCGGCAATTTCAAGCACCTCTTTTTTTGTTACATTACCTGCAACGGCAAGAGCCATATTGCTGAGATTATAAAAAGTATTGTAACAACCGTAAAGAAGCTCTGCATTGATTTCTACAATTGATTCTATCGTGCCTGCGATATCTATTCTTACGGGGTTGTTGTGGTATACGCCTCTTAAAAGATTGAAGAGCACCTGCCAGTCGGGATTGTCCTGGTACATTCTGATTTCCTGGCCTATGATACCTTGCTCCTTCTTGACTGTTTCTTCTGTGAAATAAGGGTGCTTCACAAAGTCAAGGAGTATCTCAAGATTCTTTTCAAAGTTTCCTGCACATTGGAAAATATAGCAGGTACGGTCGAAGGAGGTGAAAGCATTGGCATTTGCACCGGTCTCGTTGAATCTCTGGAAAGCATCAAGCTCTTCGCTTTCAAAAAGCTTATGCTCAAGGAAGTGTGCAATACCTTCGGGTACGCTGACATAGCTTCCTTCACCTTTTATTCTGAAGCAGGTATCGACACTGCCGTACTTTGTGCCGAACATTGCGAAAGCACCGGAGTAATCAGGCTTTTCCATAATGAAAATCTTAAGACCGCTTTTGTGGTCAATTTCGTAATATTGCTCATTTAAAAGATCGTTTCTTATAAGCTTCTCACTCATTATTTTTCCTCCTTTTCGCTTTCAAGTATGAATACTGTGTCCTCACTGACCATATTTGCTGCAACGATAATTTCTTCGCGGCTCACATTTTCAATCAGTTCAATATAATTTTCAGGTGTCATAAATTCACCGCTGAGGCACTGAGAAGTGAACCATGAGTCAATTGACATTACACTGTCGCTTACACTGCTGAAGGTATCCTTAAGGCTGAGCTTAGCGGCACTGATATCATCGTCAGTGAAGTTTCCGAGTCTCATATCATCAAGCTCGTGGCGAATAGCATCAAGAGCCTTTTCGATGTTTTCCGTTTCAACACCGCTTTGTACTGCGATTATGCCCTTAGAGCTGATGAGACGTGCTGAACAGTAATAGCACAAACTCATTTTTTCTCTTACATTTGTGAAGAGCTTTGAGAAAGTACCGCTGCCGAAAATGGCTGTCATAACCTTTATAGCGGCAAAGTTATCCATATCATAGGTCATGCCTGCCCTGAAGCCGATTACAAGCTTGCCCTGCTGTACCTTCTGCTTTTCAGTTACGGTTCTGTTGCCGTAGCTCTCGGTGATGAATTCGGTTCTCACATCTGCTATATCTGTCTTCTTTCTTTCAAGAGCTTCGAAACGAGGGAGTACGGCATCTTCGATAAGAGCTTCGCTGAAGTTGCCGACAATGTTTATTTGAATTTGGCTGAAGAGTAAGAGCTGTTTCCAAGCATTGAACAGTTCTTCTCCTGTAATAGCATTGATTTCCTCTTTATTACCAAGCTCGTTTATTCCGTAGTTTTCATCAGAGCACATTTCGCTTATCATTCTTTTATATGCATATAGGATTTTGTCGTCGTTTTCACTGTCGATCTTTTCACAGAGAAGTCTTTTTTCACGGATGACATTTTCTTCCTTGAAGCCCTTTGGTGAAATATCAGGGGTAAAAAGGCAATCAAGCAATAATCCTATACTCTCTGAAAGAACTGATTCCTTGTCGAGGGCAAAGCGTTCATCTATGCATACAAGAGCAAGGGTAAGAACCTGACTCTCGCCGATTTTGTGCACTGAGGGATGAATAACCGCGCCGTAAAGAGATGCGAGCTTTCTGTTCATTGCCGTAATAGTCGGATTGTCCTTATTGGTACGGGCAAGAAGGTGAAGCAGCAGCGCTTTCTTCGATGCTCCTGAGTCGAGAGGGGTGATTATATTGAGACTTACAACGGAAGTCTTGAACTGAGATGTATTGTGATAGCAGAGTTTAACGCCACTGCATAGATTTTTTGTATTCATTTAACAGCCTCCTGCAATTTCCATATTAGTTCTATTATACCATAAACTGTCAATGGTATGCAAACGATATTTTACAGTCATAACAGAGAATTTTATTCGTCAATATGTACACTATGGATAAAATTACCAACAATATTACAGCTTTAAAGTGCAATAAATGGTAATCTATGGTTAAAATTAACAATGTTAAATTGCCCTAAGAAACAGCTGAAAAACGGCTAAATAGTGCTGAAAATTACAAAATTTGTGTGAAATAAGTAAAGAATCTGAAAAAATATCTAAAAAATTCACTTGTTTATATTGCAAAATGACGATAGTTAGTGTACAATGGTGAAAGTGACGATAGTCAAAATATCCAATAATAGGAAAAATTAAGTTGGGGGGACATAAAAATATGTCTAACAGATTATTTCAGGGAATTATTCATCAGATGAAGGATGCCATCGACCGTACAATCGGTGTTGTTGACGTTGCGGGTACTGTTGTATGTTGCAGCGATCTCAGCAGAATCGGTGAAACAGGCTTCGTCGATATGAAGGAAATTCTTTCTTCAAGTGAAATCAAGGTTGTTGCCGGCAAGACCTTTCTTGCTGTAGGTAGTCAGAGTCATCCTGACAGTGCTATTTTTGTTGACGGCAATGACGAAAATGCAGCTTCCTTTGCAAGGCTTATTTCAATTTCACTTGGCGGTATAAAACAATACTATGATGTGAAGTTTGACAGAAGTAACTTTGTTAAGAATGTTATTCTCGACAATATTCTCCCTGGTGATATATATCTTAAAACACGTGAGCTTGGCTTCAATAATGAGGTTTCACGCTGTGCGATGCTTATAAGAACTCAGGAAAGAGCTGAAATTTCAGTAAGCGAAAGCATTCAGGCACTCTTCCCGGATAAAAACAAGGATTTTGTTATCAATATAAATGAAACTGACATCGCTCTTGTCAAGGAAGTACGTTCCGGTAATGAAATCAAGGATCTTGAAAAGCTTGCAAGAAGTATTGCTGATTCACTTCATACCGAGCACTATATCAATGCTGTTATCGGTATCGGTACCATTGTAACAGGTATCAAGGATCTTCCCCGTTCCTTCAAGGAGTCACAGATTGCTCTTGAGGTTGGTAAGGTTTTCGATACAGAAAAGACAATTGTTACATATGAAAATCTTGGTATTGCAAGACTTATTTACCAACTTCCTACAACTCTTTGTGAAATGTTCCTTCGTGAGATATTCAAAAAAGGCTCAATTGTAGGTCTTGATCACGAAACATTGTTTACAATCCAGAAATTCTTTGAAAATAACCTCAATGTTTCCGAAACATCAAGAAAGCTTTTTGTTCACAGAAATACCCTTGTTTACAGACTTGAAAAAATCAAGAAGCTCACCGGTCTTGATCTGCGTGAGTTTGATGATGCTATCGTATTTAAGGTTGCTTTAATGGTAAAGAAGTATCTTGATGCTAAGCCCATCAAATATTAATGTACTGTTTCGTTGTGACCAAAATAATTTAAAGAGAGAGAAAATCAATGATAGAATTTAAAGGTGTATCCATGCGATACAAAACAAACGGTGCCATCGCTCTTGACAACGTCAACGTTAAAATAGAAGACGGCGAATTTGTCTTTATTGTTGGTGCCTCCGGAGCCGGTAAAAGCTCCTTCCTTAATGTAATTATGGGTCAGGAAAACGTCGATGCAGGCAGTGTTACGGTTGATCACTACAATCTTCAGAGAATGAAGAAGAGAGAGCTGCCTTACCTTCGCCGTAAGCTTGGTATAGTTTTTCAGGATTTCCGCCTGATACCAAAGATGACCGTTTATGATAATGTTGCATTCGCCCTTCGTGTAATCGGTATGGGTGAAAAGAAAATCACGAAAAGAGTTCGCTATGTATTAAAGCTCGTTGACCTTTCCGATAAGCATGACTGCTTCCCCAACCAGCTCTCAACCGGTGAAAGACAGCGTGTAGCTATAGCAAGAGCTCTTGTTAACAATCCCCACGTTATTATAGCTGACGAGCCTACAGGTAACCTTGATCCTGTGCTTTCCAGTGATATAATGAGTCTTTTCGATAAAATCAACTCCCTTGGCGCAACAGTCGTTGTCGTTACTCACGACCTTGAGCTTGTTCATCAGTTCGATCACAGAGTTGTTACAATCGAAAACGGCAGAATTGTTTCTGATGTGCCGGCAAGATATAAAACAGAAATAGCTCCTCACAAGCCTGAGCCTATAGATATGGCTGATTCGCAGGAGGATGCTTCGGTTCAGAATGATGAAGCATCGGCAGAGTACGAAGAAGCTGAGGATGCAACATCTGTTTCGCTATCAGCAGAAGAAAACGATATCGGGGAGGTAAGCGAAAATGAGTAAGAGGAACAATAACGGCAGAACCTCCGGTGGTCTCAATACAAACTATCTTACAAAAATGGGTATCCACAATATGATTGCAAACCGCAGCATGTCGGTTTCATCAATCAGCGTGCTTACAGCTTGCCTTTTACTTGTTGGTATATCCGCAATTATTCTTATAAACATTCAGACTCTTGTTAAGGACTTTGAAAAACAGAATGTTGTTGTTGCCTTCGTTACTGAGGATATCGACGATTCAGCTGTTGCCAAGGTTGGTTCTGACCTGCAGATGATTCCTGATGTTATCGGTGTTGAGTTTGTTTCAAAGGAAGAAGGATATGCACAGCAGCTTGAGGAGTTCGGCGTTGAAGAGGGACTTTTTGACGGCATTATCGAAAATCCTCTGCCACATTCCTACAGAATTTCTGTCGGTAATCTTGAAAACTTCTCGAACACCCTTGCTCAGATCCAGCAGGTTGAAAACATTGATACGGTAAGAGAAAGTCAGGAGCTTGTTAATCAGATTTCTACATTGCAGAGCTCCATTACTGCTATATGTGTTGTACTCGGTATAGTTATGGCTATTGTATCTATGTTTATTATATCTAATACAATTCGTATTACTATGACCTCAAGAAAAATTGATATTACTGTTATGAAGAGCGTTGGTGCAACTAACACCTTCATCTGTTGGCCCTTTATGATTGAAGGTGTCTTTATCGGGCTTATATCGGGTATTGTCGCCCTGATAATTACTGTTGTTGTTGACAGATTTGAGGGTATGTCACTCCAGTCTCTTCTCAGTATGTTCGGCAGTGAAGCTGTTTCGCTGTTTGATTATCTTCCTCTTCTGATTATATGCTATCTTGTTTCAGGTATTGTTATCGGTTCAATCGGTAGTGTTGTTTCAATCAGAAAATATCTCAGAAAAGAAGGTAGTGAAGCCAATGATATTTAAGGTTATGCATAAGAGGGGATTTGAAAAAAGAATACTTTCTCTGGTGCTGTGCCTTGTATTTGTGTTTACCGCTGTTTCTTTTAACGCTTTTGCAAAGACAAAAAGTGAGCTCGAGGCTGATATAGAAAAGTATGATCAGCAGATCAAGGATGCTGAAAGCAAGCTTGATGAACTTAAGAAAAAGAAAGAGAAGCAGGAAGAATATCTTGAAGCTCTTGAAACACAGATAAATATTATGAAGGCTAAGGATACGGCTATTCAGACTCAGATCAATGCAATTGATGAAGAAATTGATGAGCTTAACGCAAAGCTTAAACAGCTTAAAAGCGAGATTTCTATAATTGAAGAAGATATAGCTGAAACCGAAAAGAAAATCGTAAAAATCGAAACTAACATCGAGGAGTCAAGTGAACTTCTTGCACAAAGGCTCAGAGCAGCTTATATGCAAGGTGAGGAGTCAGACCTTAAAATTCTGATGGGGGCTGATTCTCTTGCATCCTTCCTCACAAGACTTGAAATGATGAAAAGAACCTCTGAAAGAGATAAGAAAATTATCGAGGATTTCAGAGATCGGGTAATAGAGCTTCAGGCTCAGAAGACCGAGCTTGAAGAAAGTAAAACTGAGCGTGATGTCAAAAAGACAGAGCTCGGCATAAAAAAAGAAGAAGCGACTGAAAAGAAAAAGCAGCTTAAGGCGAAACAGAAGGAACAGGATGCTGCAAGAGAAAAGCTTCAGTCAAACTACAACGAAATCGAAAAATTAGTATCGGAGATTGATAAATCAAGCGCCGCCTACAAGGCATATATCAATAAGCTTGAAAAGGATAAAAAGGCTGCCGACGCTGAAATTGACAGAATTCTCAAGGAATATTACGCAACATCAAATCAGCAAACAACAACCCTTGTATCGGGTGGCAATGCTAATCCTTCAACTACAAAGCCTCAGGGTAGCTTCAACACCAGTGACTCCTGGGCTTGGCCGATAGGCAACCGTTGGTGTTATATCAGTTCCGGCTTCGGCTACCGTGACCCGAGCATTTCAGGTTGGGGATTCCACGGAGGTATAGACCTTGCCGGTGGTAACGGCGCTCTTCACGGCGCGCCTGTTTATGCTACCAGAGCCGGTAGAGTTATATCTGCCGTTACCAGCGACAGCGGATATGGTATTTATGTGCTTATTGACCATGGAGACGGCTATTCCAGTCTCTATGCCCATATGTCAGTGCGCTATGTAAGTACAGGTGATACTGTTGCCAAGGGTCAGATGATTGGTCGCGTCGGTGATACAGGCAACTCAAGAAAAGCTCATCTTCATTTTGAAATCCGTTACTATGGTGAAAAGAAAGACCCGATGAATTACGTTAAAAACCCAAACTAATTTAAATTCAAGGAGTGATTAGGTGAAAAAGAAAATACTTTGTATTTTACTGTGTTTCACCCTTTTGTTTACTGCGATTTTCTTTGCAGAGCCTGTTATTCAGGTATCTGCGGCAACTAAGAGTGAGCTTGAAGATAAAATTGACGAGCTCGATGAAAAAATCGCAGCAAATAAGAAGAAACTCAATGCATTGAAAAATAAAGCTGAGGCACAAAAGGAATATCTCGATACTTTGGAAAATCAGATTGAAACTGTTGAGCAGAAGGGTATCAGTCTTCAGACTCAGGTAAAGGCTATTGATGCTGAAATTGATGAGATTAATACCAAGCTCAAACAGCTCGGCAGTGAAATAATAATCATTGAGGAAGATATTGAAAAGACTCAGAAAAGTATTAAAGAGACTCAGACAAATATAGAAGAGTCAAGTAACATTCTTGCAGACAGATTAAGAGCTGCATATATAGCCGGAGATCAGTCAACACTCAAAATACTTATGGGCTCAGACTCGCTCGCATCGTTCCTGACCAGACTCGAAATGATGAAGCGTCAGAGTGAGAGCGATAAAAAGACTATTGAGGACTTCAAGGCAAAAGTAACAAAGCTTAAAAATGAAAAGAAAAAGCTCGAAGAGGATAAAGCTTCTCTTGACAGCAAGAAGACGGAGCTTGACCTTAAAAGAGACGAAAAGCTTGAGAAGAAAAATGTACTCACCTTAAAGCAGAAAGAGTACAAAAAGACGATGAAGGATCTCGAGAAAAAATACAGTGAAATCGAGACCTATGTCAGCGAGCTTGATAAATCAAGTAACGCTTATAAGGCTTATATCAAGGAGCTTGAGGCTGAAAGAAAAGCAGCTGACGCTGAAATTGACAGAATACTCAAGGAGTATTACGCTACTTCAAATCAGACAACAACTCTTGCCGGTGGAGGTAATGCGAATCCCAATCCGTCAACAACAAAACCGGCAGGTGACGGTTACAATTCAAAAGCTTCATGGGCTTGGCCCTTAGGTAATGCCTCATGTTATATCAGCAGCCCCTACGGTTATCGTTCAGCCAGCATTTCAGGTTGGAGTTTCCACGGCGGTACAGATATTACCGGTGGCGGTATTTCCGGTAAGCCTGTTTATGCAACAAGAGGCGGCAAGGTAATCTCAGCTGTAACAAGTAATTCGGGCTATGGTATATATGTGCTCATTGACCACGGTGACGGTTACTCGAGCCTTTATGCACATATGTCAGCAAGATATGTCAGCACAGGTGACAGTATATCAAAGGGACAGATGATTGGTCGTGTCGGCTCAACCGGTAACTCAACGGGTCCCCATCTTCATTTCGAAATCCGTTATTACGGTGAGAAGAAAGATCCGATGAACTATGTAAAGAAACCGTAATTTCGAGGGATAGTTTTCTATCCCTCTGATTGTATTTTTAATGTTGTATTCAGGAGATGATAGGTATGAATAAAAAGATTTCTTTAGGCATAGCAATAACAGTTGTGCTTCTTGCAGCTATTGCCGGTGGATTTGTTTCATACGAACTTGTCGATATGAAGTACGACAGTGTAGTTGAAGGTATGCCGGAAAAAATGGACAGATATGCTCTGCTTGATGAGGTTGACGGTATCATTAAGAATAATTTTTACGGCAAAACTGACAGCGAAAAGCTTACAGATTCTCTTATCAAGGGTTATATGAACTCGCTGGGTGATAATAATTCCTGCTATATGACAGGTCAGGAGTATATTGAATATAAGAGTGAAAATAAGGGCGATATGCTGGGTATAG